>DASUPQ010000462.1 GCA_036280995.1 Actinomycetota bacterium
GTGCCCGACCCACTGCCGTTGTCGTTGATGCCAGGCCCAGCAGGCACGCTGTCCAGGTGGGCGCCGACGACCACCACCCGGTCGGGATCGCCGCCCGGGGTCTCGGCGATCACGTTCCTGGTAGGGATCCGATCCTCAGCCAGGTTGGTCTCCACCCGGGCCGTCACCGACCCCGGCGGGTTGGTCTGGTACAGGTCGAAGAACTCCTGCCCGACCGCAAAGGAGGTCCCCACCCCGGGAATGTGGATTCCCTCGGCCCCCAAGGGCAGGTTGCCGGGCACGTCCAACCGGTCGGGGCTGTTGCCCTCGTTGTACAGGATCAGCCCGGCGGCACCCGCCTCCTGGGCAAGCTGGGCCTTCTGCACATAGGGGCAGGTCCCCCGCTGGACCAGCGCGATGTCGCCGGCGTTCCAGCCCGAGGTCCCGGTGAAGTCGGTGGCCTCACAGGCGCTGGTCGACCCACCCACAGAGGGCATGACCACGTCGATGGGCACCACCTCGCCGCTGGCCTCCCCCGAGCCGGTGAAGGCCCGGAAGTCCGCCGGCGTGGCATAGGTCTTGGCCGTCGGGGTCAGCCGCTCCAACTCCGGCGGCGCTGCCTCCCGGAACTGGCCGAAGGTGAACTCCTGGAAACTCACCTGGTAGCCGGCCGCGGCCATCTGCTTGGCCACGTACTCGGCGGAGGCGTCATAGCCGCTGGTTCCCGCGGCCCGGTTGTCATCGTTGGCGTCGGCGATGGCCTGCCAGGCGGCCTGGTGCTCACGGATGCCGGCAACAGTGACGGCTTTGCGGAATCCCTCGCTGGCGGGGACGTCCCCGGGGGCGGCCCAGGCGGCCGGGGACGCCGACATCATGGCCAGGGCCAGCAACAGCGTCACCAGCCAGGTGATCTTCCTGCGCATGAAGCATCCTCCTGCGTGCAGCTGGAACCGG
Source organism: Actinomycetota bacterium (assembly GCA_036280995.1). Classification (NCBI taxonomy): domain Bacteria; kingdom Bacillati; phylum Actinomycetota; species Actinomycetota bacterium. The sequence goes on from DASUPQ010000462.1 coordinate 934, forward strand.
ACATAAGGACAGCAGCACCACGCGCCCTGGTGGCCGCCCGGTCGCCTGTAGCGGGCCTCACCCCCAAGCGTCATGCCAGGCCCTGGGCGACGGTGCGCGGCGCGCACCTTCGCGGCCACGGGCAGGGTTCAGCACCATATCCGCTCCGTCCCGGTTTGAGAAGATCCACGGCAGCAGGTCCCGTATCCGGCCAAGCCGAGGTGACGGCCGAGTGGGCTGAGTGCGCTGGCCCTCACCAGCCCGCACTCCGGTCGGTCCGACGGTTGACCCGGTCGTCCGGCTCTTGTGCAAGTCAGCCGTCGCCGAAGCCACGCCCGGTAGGTCGCCGTGTAGCCGTTCGCTAACACCGGCTGCAGCGCGGGGACGAGCCTCCTCGACGTCCCAGGAGGCTTCGTCCCTGCTAGGTGGCGGTGCCGTGGCCTTGTATGGTCGATATGGTCGACGAGAACGAGCGTATCGTGATGCGGTGGCCCGCCTACGAGGGCGGTACGCAGACCACGGTCGAATGGACCTTCACACCTCGCTCCCACGACACCACCTTCGTCACCGTCACCAACACCGGCTTCAGCGGCGACCAAGAGTCGACCGCAAAGCAGGCCATCGCCGCGACCGAAGGCTTCACGCTCGTGCTCGCTGGAATGTAGGCGCTACTCGAGCACGACCTCGAGCTCAATCTCATCGGCGACCGCTTCCCAGAGGGTGTCGAACACTAAGAGCGTGTTCCGACCTTCGGGCGGCTCTACTGCTCGGCATGCTTACGGACAGCGGGTGAAGGCTGCCAACCGACGCCGAACACTGGCGTTGGCTAGCCGCCCAGCCAGGGGCGCCTCCGGCTCCGGGCGAGCCCGTGATCGCAATGCCTAGCGGCGTCGCGGTCAGCATGCGCGGCGGCATGTCCTGGCACGAGTCTTCTTCAGTACAAGCCAACCAAGCACGCGCAGCCGTCATGGTCTGGGGTATTCGCCTTGGCACACTCTAGGCTGCTGACGCTGCTCGCCCCCGCCCCCGCCTGGTCGTGGCGATCACCCGATCCCCAAGGCGGGGATGGCCGGCGGGTGCCGGTTGCCGCACTGCCGGCCATCCCCAGACCGGCTACTTCTGCAGCTGCCCGCGGACGGCACCCGCCGGGAACTCGGC
>DASUPQ010000463.1 GCA_036280995.1 Actinomycetota bacterium
CCGCCTCCAGCTCGCGCAGCCACGGGCTGGGGTCGATCCCCAGCTCCTCGGCGAGGGTCCGGCGTGCCGCCTGGAAGGCCTGGAGCGCCTCGGCCTGCCGGCCCGCACGGTACAACGCCACCATGAGCAGGCCGTGCAGACGCTCCCGGAACGGAAAGCGGCCGACCAGCTCCTGGAGGTCGGCGACGGCGGCGGCATGCCCGCCAAGGGCCAACTCAGCCGCCAGGCGATCCTCCAGCGCGACCAGGCGAAGCTCCTCGAGCCGCTGCCGTTCGGCCTGGGCGAACGGCTCATCGGCCACGTCGGCCAGCGCCGGTCCACGCCATAACGCTAGCGCCTCCCGCAACGCCTGGGCGGCCGGGCGGGGCCGCTCGGCCGCCAGCAGCCGATGGCCTTCCTCGGCCAGCGCGGCAAAGCGAGCGGCATCCAGGTCGGCGGGAGTGATCACAAGCCGGTAGCCGGGAGGCTGGGTGACCAGCACCCGCGGCTGTGTCCGCGGCTGGCGACTGGGCTCCAACACCCGGCGCAGGTTCGAGATGTAGGCCTGCAGCGAGGCGGTCGCCTGTGCGGGTGGTTGCTCCCCCCACAGCTCCTCGATGAGGCAGTCCAGCGCCACCACGCGGTTGGTGTGCACCAGCAACACCGCCAGCAGGAGGCGCTGCTTTGGCCGTCCCAGCTCGACCCGCCGCTGGCCGTCCAGGACCTCCAAGGGTCCAAGGATCCGAAACTGCACGCCGCCCGCCGCCTTCCAACACCCTGCGAGCTCCACGCCAACCCGGAGACCGACATGGACCCGCCGGACTCATCATCGCGTCCTCCACACCGTCGTACCAACCCCGTGGTCAACGGCAAGCCGCTTGGAAGTGCCACGGCCAAAGGCAACGACAGAGTCGAATGGCAGCGCACCCGCATGTGGCCACAAAGCGTCGTCTAGCCTCGCTTGACACGGTTTGTGCGATGACTGTGAGCGGCGCAGAGCCGACCTGAGGGCTACGTGAAGGCCGCAGTGAGGTATCGGTATTCGTACCGGCGGCTCTTCAGGGCGGAAGCATCGTCGGTTATCTTGCTCGGTGGGCCGGCTACCAACCGAGCCTGAGATCAGTGGCCGGGGAGTGGTGCGGATCACCGCGAGAGGGGTACCTCCAGCTGCTGGTCAGTCCCGAGACGTCCGTCCAGCGAGGTATGACCTGAAGTTGTGGATCGGGTCTGGAGATGTGAGCGCGGCGTACCTTCCCGGATGACAAGTCCTGGAGACGCCGGCGGGGCAACGCCGGCGGGGAAGGAACGCCGCATGCTGAGTGTAGTCACCGATGCCCAGGCGCATGACGAGCTGTGCTTGGACCTGGACCAACTGGTGCGCGAGGGCGCCCGGCGGATGCTGGCCGCCGCGTTGGAGGCCGAGGTCGGCGTTTATCTCGCCGCGCACGCGGTCGAGCGGGACGAGGGTGGCCGGCGGCTGGTGGTGCGCAACGGCCACGCACGCCAGCGCGAGGTCACGACCGCGGCGGGAGCGGTCCCGGTGCGCGCGCCGCGGGTGGATGACCGGCGAGTCGACCCGGTGACCGGCGAGCGGCTGCGGTTCCGGTCGGTGATTCTGCCGCCGTGGTGTCGCAAGAGCCCCAAGGTGGCTGAGGTGTTGCCGCTGCTGTACCTGCATGGGCTGTCCACCGGCGACTTCGTGCCGGCGTTGGCGGCGTTCTTCGGTTCTGCGGCGGGGTTGTCGGCAGCGGTCATCACGCGCCTGGTCACCCAGTGGCAGGCCGACCACGAGGCCTTCTCTCGCCGCGACCTGACCGACCGTGACTATGTGTACGTCTGGGCCGATGGGGTGCACTTCCGGGTGCGGCTGGACCAGGCCCGGCTGTGCTGTTTGGTGATCGTGGGGGTGCGCGCCGACGGCACCAAGGAGCTGGTCGCCGTGGCTGATGGCGAGCGGGAGTCGACCGACAGCTGGGCCGAGGTGCTGCGCGACCTGCGGCGGCGCGGCATGCAAGCCCCGGTCGTCGCGGTCGGCGACGGGGCGCTGGGGCTGTGGGCGGCGCTCCGGGACGTCTTCCCCGAGACCCGCCAGCAGCGCGACTGGGTCCACAAGCTCGCCAACGTGCTGGGCTGCTTGCCCAAGGCTGTGCAGGACGGCGCCCGCAAGGCCCTGGTCGAGATCCGCGATGCCCCTGACCGTCCCCACGCCCAGCGCGCCATCGAGGTCTTCGCCCGCGACTACAGAGTCAAGTGGCCCAAGGCCGTGGCCAAGATCGTGGACGACGCCGAGGCGCTGTTGTGCTTCTTCGATTTCCCGGCCGAGCATTGGGTGCACTTGAAGACCAGCAACCCGATCGAGTCGACCTTCGCCTCGGTGCGGCTGCGCACTCGGGTGACCAAGGGGCCCGGTTCCAAGGCGGCTGGGCTGGCGATGGCGTTCAAGCTGCTCGAGGCCGCCCAGGACCGCTGGCGGGCGGTGAATGGGCCGCACCTGGTCGCGCTGGTGCGGGCTGGTGCGCGGTTCGACAAGGGGGTGATGGTCGAGCGTCCCGACGAGGTGAAGGAGGTCGCCGCGTGATCGTCAACCACCGGCGATCCACAACTATTGACCATTCCTCATCTCTCGAAAGCTGAGGTGGGTGGGCAGCAGGGGGAGCAGGCGCAGCTCGGCCCTGGTGAGCGACGACGCGCCCATGATCGGCTCATGGAGCCTGTCCAGCCCGGACTGCAGCTCCTCGGCCTGGCTGGATCGGGCGCAGGCGGGCGGCTCGGACGAGGTGCTCCTGGGCCGTCTGGGTCGCACCCCGATGGATCGATGTCCTGGCCGCGACCGCGTAGACCAGGGTGAGGGGAACGTAGTCGTCCACCCACGATCGTCCGGGGCTACTGGGCTGGAGGTTGATGGCCCGGGTTACCACCAGGACGGCCGGTCAGCAGCGACACCGCCGTCTGGATCCATCGTGATCATCTTGGCCCAGGTCTTGACCGGGAGGGTGTCGGTGGGACTGAACGCGGTCGCATTTCGGCCTGAGCGGCTAGTCCTGGCCTTGACGTCCGCCGGTTCCAGACCCCCGGGATGATTGCGATCGGCAATGCGGTTGGTGGGTCACGGCTTGGTGCATTACCGTTACCGGCGTAGGTCGGAATGCTCCAGGGTGTCGGCGTACAGCCGCAACATCCCGGTGGTGGCGGCAAACAGTGGCGTTGGGTCGATGCCGAGTTCGGCCAGCCGGTCGGCCAGGGGCACCACCTCGGTCGCTAGAAAGCCGAGCAGCAACAGGCTCAATCTGTGGCCGATCCCATCGGCGCCCGGCTCCTGCTCCAGGAAGGCCTCGACCTCGCCGTTCAAGGCCTCGATGTCCAGCTGTGAGGCCCGGTCTTGGTCCGCCACTGCCTGCTCACCGGCCGCCTCCGGACGCTGGTGCCTGGACGATCTGGCCGCTCGCCGGAGATCGACGAGGGCCGGC
>DASUPQ010000464.1 GCA_036280995.1 Actinomycetota bacterium
GACCCAGCGACAGAAGGAGGAGGGCATGGAGCGTCGTCGTCCCGCCGCCCTGGAGGTTGGCGGCTTCCGGGTCGGCTTTGACTGGACTGTGCTGGTCGGGCTGGCTCTGGTCGCCTGATCGCTGGCCACTCAGATCCTGCCGTTCGGCTGGCCCGGCTACAGCCTGGGGACCTTCTGGTTCGCCGGGCTGGCCGGGGCCGGGCTGTTCCTCGGCTCCCTGGCCGCGCACGAGCTCAGCCACGCCATCGCGGCCCGGCGGGCCGCTGGAGTCGAGGTCGAGACACCACCTTCTGGCTGTTCGGTGGGGTGTCCCGCCTCCGCCAGGAGCTCCCCACCCCGCGGCTGCAGCTGCTGGTCGCCGGGTCGGGCCGCTCACCCGCCTGTTGCTCGGTGCGGCATTCTGGGTCCTCGGCCTGCCTCTGGCCGCGGCCGGTGTCGGCGGGCTGGTTGTGGGCACGGTGCGCTGGCAGGCGCTGATGAACCTGATCCTGGCCATCGTCAACCTGCTGCCCGGCGCCCCGCTGGACTGCGGGCGAATGCTGCAGGCGATCCTGTGGCGCCGCCACGGCCACCGGACCAGGGCCGCGCTGACGGCTGAGGCGCTCGCCCGGACGCGGCGGGCTCTCCCGGACGCTCCAGGGGAGCCCGTTGCCCTGGCATGGACCAGTGCAAGGCGAGACCCCACACCCGCCGTCGAAGCACGTCTTGGCGTCAGGATCGGGCCTGCGGACGGTGTCGCGGTGAGCGTGCTACCGGTTGGCCGCTCGGCGAGCAGACGAAGCTTGGTCGTGGCCAGTAGGCATCACAGGCGGCGACGAGAGTGGTCCATGGTCTAGGCGCGGCCGACCACAGCCAGCCCATGGTCGTCCGTAATGGCGAGCGCAGAAGACGGCGGTGCCTTGCGAAGGTCTTGGGTCGGTGGCGTCAGGCTGCGACTGGTCAGTCCCTGTGTGACGGGGCCGGTGGGCGCATCGTGTTGGCGGCCAGGGTGGCGGCGGGCACGTCGGCGACCAAGAGGGCGTGCTCGAGGGCGCCGGGGGCGTTGACGAGCAGGAGGCAGCGGCCGGGACGGGCGAGGCGGGCCGCGGCGGGCCGGAGGGCATCGAGGAAGGCGGCCAGGTTGGGGATACGGACCGCGTCGAGGTCGACGACGACCATGTCGGCGGTGGCCGACAGCTCGGCCAGCAGGCGGCCGAACGCGGTGTCGTCGAGCGTCCCGGCGGGTCGGAGCACCGCGGTCAACCAGCCCTTGGATTGCGGGTGGGTGGGGGCACAGGCGGCCGGGTGGTCGGCTGGTGCGGTGGTCGGCGAGTTCATGGCGGCTCCTTCGACTCGGCGGTTACCGCGATGTTCCTGCCGCTGTGTGGGATGGGCGTTGGGGCTGGCTGGGAGCCTCCTGAGAAGGCGCTGCTTACTCGTGGCGGAGGGCGGTTGCGGGGTCGAGGGCGGCCGCCTGGTTGGCCGGGCCGAGGCCGGCGACGATACCAACCACGGCCGAGATGCCTAGGGCGAGGGCGGCCGCCGGGTAGGAGATGATGGTGCGCTGGTCGGTCAGGTGGGGCAGGGCGACGGCCAGGCCGAGCCCGGCGGCGACCCCAAGCAGGCCGCCAATGATGCTGAGGACGGTCGCTTCGGTGAGGAACTGGGCGACGATGTCGCGGCGGCGCGCCCCGATCGCCCGGCGGATCCCGATTTCGCGGATGCGCTCGCGGACCGCGACCAGCATCACATTCGCCACGCCGATGCCGCCGACGATCAGGCTGATGGCGGCGATGGCGGTGATCAGGCGGGTGAAGTTGGTGGAGGAGGCCTGGCTGGCCTCGATCAGGCTGGTGGGGTCGAGAGTGAGGAAGTCGTTGTCGTCGTCGGGGTCGAGCTCGTGGCTTGTCCGCAGGGTGGCGGTCACCTGGTTGCGGTAGTTGTCGGCTGCGCCGTCGGCGGCGGCGACTCGCAGCTGGGTGACGCTCGGGTCGGCCGACACCAGCCGGCCCTTGATCGCGTCCAGGGGGACCAGCAGGCTGTCGTCCTGGCTCTGGGCGCCCTGGCCGGACTGCTTCAAGACGCCGATGACCTGGTAGCGCTCGGTGCCGACGTCCAGGGTGGCGCCGATCGCCTGGCGGGGGCTGAGCCCGAGGTCGGCGGCCAGGCTGGCCCCGAGGACCCCGAGCTTGAGGCCGTGGTCCTCGGCGAACCCGGAGAAGAACGCGCCGCCGTTGAGCTGGAGGTTGTCGACGCCCTGGATCGCGGTGGTGGTGCCCTTCACGGTCGCCTGCACGCTGGTCACCCCGTTGGTGATGGTCAGCTGGGTCTGGACCACCGGGGCGACGGCCCGGACCGAGTCGAGCTGCTCGATGGCGTCGGCGTCGGCCAGGGTGAGGCTCTCGCTGGACCCGGCCGCACCTTGGACCCCGCCGCCGAAGCCGCGCCCGCCCATCACGGTCATGGTGTTGCTACCGAGGCGGCTGAACTGGTCGTTGACCTCGGCGGCCGAGCCGTTGCCGACGGCGACCAGGGTGACCACCGAACCGACCCCGATCACCAGGCCGACCACGGTCAGCAGGGAGCGCAGGGCGTTGGCCCGCAGCCGCCCGCCGGCCAGGCGGATCGCCTCCCCGATCATGGAGCGCCACCCCCGCCTCCGCCGCCGGGTCCGCCGCCGCCGCCGGGGAAACCGCCACCGGGGAAACCGCCACCGGGGAAGCCGCCGCCCTGCTGGTTCTGGCCGGTGGCGCCGGTGTCGGTGGCGGTGACGCCGGTGGCGACCTGCTCGCCGGCCTTCAGGCCGGTGAGGATCTCGCTGCCCTGGGTGGTGACCAACCCGACCACGACGTGGCGGGTGACGGTGGTCCCGTCCTCCACGACCTGCACGGTGG
>DASUPQ010000465.1 GCA_036280995.1 Actinomycetota bacterium
CGGAGGGGGAGGCGGCGGTGGCGGCGGCGGTGGCGGCGGCCGCGACCAGCCAGGCCAGGGCCGAGGCGGCCGCCGTGCGGTCGACCCTGGCCGGGGTGGAGAGCGACCTGGACGCGGCCAGGGAGCGGGCCGAGGCCGAGGCCGCCGGGGCCAGGGCGGCCCGGGAGGAGCTGCGGGCGGCCCGTGAGGAGCTGCGGCGGGTCGAGCGGGAGCGGCGCACGCTGGCCGAACGGGTCGAGGGGCTGGAGCGCGAGCTCGCCCAGTCGGCGGCGGCGCTCCGCGCGGCCAGGGACGAGGCCGCCGCCGAGCAGCGCCGGCTCGGCGGCCGCGTGGCCGAGCTGCAGGCCCGGCTGTCGGAGGCGCAGCGGAACTACCGGGCCCTGCGCCGCTCCGCCGGGCAGGTCGACCCGGTGGTGGCCGAGGCGGTGGGGGCGCTGGAGCGTGACCTCGACGCCCTGCGGCGGGCCGCCGGGCTGGACGGCGTCGGCGGGGGCCGGGGATCCGGGGGGCCAGGGGGGACGGCGGCAGCGGGTCCCGGGGCGGGGCGGCGGCCGCGGCGGCGCAGCCCGCTGGCCGTTCCCGGTGGCCGGGGCGCCGACGACCCGGAGACGCTGGCCGCGTGGATGGGCGTGGACGGGGTGCTGGTGCTGGTCGACGGCTACAACGTGACCAAGCACCCGCAGGGGTTCCCGGACCGGGGGCTGGAGGACCAGCGGACCCTGCTGCTCGACCTGTGCCGGCGGCTGGCGCGGCGCTTCGGGGCCGAGGTCACGGTGGTGTTCGACGGCGGCACCGTCGGCCCGATCTCGACCCGGCTGCCCCTGGGGCCGGTCGAGGTGGTGTTCACCGACGCCGGCCGCACCGCCGACGACGAGATCGTGGCCAGGACCAACGCCGCCCCACCCGAACGCCCCGTCGTCGTCGTCACCTCCGACAACGAGCTCCGCACCCGCGTCACCGCCCTCGGCGCCACCATCACCCGCTCACCCGCCCTTCTCGGGCTGGCCACGGCCCGCTGACCGCGACCCTAGGAGGCGCGGGCGGCGCCGTTGCGGCGGCGGTGGGCGACGACCTGGGGCTGGAGGCCGTGGGTGGTGAGGGTGTCGAAGGCGGCCTGGAGGTCGGGGTCGAGGTCGGCCACGGGGCGGGCGGGGTCGGCGCCGAGGCGGACGACCCGGGCGTTGCGCTCGCCCAGGAAGAACTCGACCAGGCAGTCCCGGCACTCGTTGCCGCCGGGGCAGTCGTCACAGCTGATCCGCAGTGGCTCCTCGCGTCCCATGTCAGCGTTCCCTCTCTGGTTGCCGTCGGGGTCCGGCAGGTCGAGGAGCACCCTATCCGGGGGGTGTGACAAACGCCGCCGGCGGCAACGAGCTGGCCGATTTGGGCCGACTGGAGAACTTGCACGCCCGATTCCACTTCGCTACGGTGCGGCGGCCGTGTCCCCCGTTGCGACCGCAACCAGTTGAACGGTCACGCGGGATCGACCGGAGCGACGCCGTGGGGGCCGGCCGCCCCTCGGTTGCTCCGGCCGAAGGCTACGGCCCCCGCTTCCCCCGGGTGGGGGCCGTAGCCGCCTCTCACCGATCCCGCGGCCGGCGGCCGTCCCGATCCGCGGTCCCGCCCGTTACCATGGGCATACATGGATCCCAACGACCCTGGCGGGCGGCCGCCCGAGCCCGAACGGCCCGTGCCGCCCCGGCCCGCCTGGCCGCCACCGCCGCCGGCGGCGTCCTGGCCGGGCCAGCCGCCCGGGTCGGCCCCGCCAGCCCAGCTGGGCTGGGCGCCGCCCGGCCCGGCCGGCTGGGGACCACCCCCCGCGTCCCCGGTCCCGACCGGCTGGGGACTGCCGGGCCCACCACCACCGCCGCCGAGACGCCGGGCCGGGTGGATCGTGGCCGCGGTCGCCGGGCTCCTGGTGGTCGCCCTGGTCGCCGCGTTCCTGGTCGTGCGGCCGGGCGACCAGGCGCCGCGCGCCGCCGGGCGACGGCCGGCGGCCGGGCTCCCCTCCGCCCCGGGCGCCCCCAGCACCGACCCGCGCGTCGAGCTGCGGGCGCTGCTGGCCAAGCGGGCCAAGGCCGTGCGCGGCGACGACCGGGCGACCTTCCTGGCCACCGTCGACAAGCGCCAGACGAGGTTCTACAAGCGGCAGGAGACCCTGTTCGAGGCCATGCGGACGGTGCCGTTCTCGGCCTTCGCCTACGAGATCACCAGGCTGGAGGCCCCCCGCAACGAGGTCTACCGGGCCCAGGTCGAGACCAGGTACCGGTTCGAGGGCCAAGACGACAGCCCCGTGCTGGCCCGCGACTCCTTCACCTTCGTGAAGACCCGCTCCGGCTGGCGCATCGCCGGCCCCGGCGACGCCGGCATGCGCCGGCGCGACGACGTCGAGATCTGGGACTTCGGCCCGGGGAAGACGGTACGCAGCGCCCGCACCCTGATCGTCTACCACGACGGCCAGGGGGAACTGGCCGGCAGGCTGCTGCTGGCCGCCGACCGCGCCTACGCCCAGGTCGGCGCCGCCTGGACCGGCCGCTGGGAGCGCAAGGCGGTGATCCTGGTCCCCCGCAACCAGGCCGCGGCCGAGAAACTGGTCGGCGCCCGCGACCTGTCGCGGGTGGCCGCGGTGGCCTCCTCGTCGGTCGAGTCGGGCGACGTCGAACGGGTGCTCGGCAACCGGATCGTGGTCAACTCCTCCAACGTGGTCCGCTACGATCGCCTCAGCCTCCAGGTCCTCGTCACCCACGAGATGACCCACGTCGCCACCCGGACCCTGGGCGACGGCGTGCCGCTGCTGCTGGTCGAGGGGTTCGCCGACTACGCCGCGCTGAAGCCGGTCCGGCTGCCGTTCGAGGTCACCCACCAGGCGCTGGCCCGCCGGAGCGTCGACGGCCGCCTGCCGATGGACGACGAGTTCCGGCGCCGGAACGCCCCGGTCGCCTACGACGAGGGGTCGGCGTTCTGCCAGTGGGTGGCCGTGACCCACGGGAGCCGCAAGCTCCAGGCCCTGTACCGCGAGTTCCGGGGGTCGGACTCGCCGAGCTCCCGCGAGCTCGACCGCGGGTTCCGGAAGGTCCTCCGCATCTCCTACCGGACGGCCGAGCGGCGCTGGGCCGCCTGGGTCCGCGAGCAGCTCGCGTCTTGATCGTCGTGCCCCGGCCGCCGGCGGCCGACCCGCTGGAGGCGTTCACCGAGGA
>DASUPQ010000466.1 GCA_036280995.1 Actinomycetota bacterium
GCGCCTCCCTGATCTCCAGGACCGGGCCGCGGGTGGCCCCGGCCAGGGCCGCGTACTGCTCGGCCCGGGCGAGCGCGTCCCGCCAGGCCGCCTCCCGGGCCGCCACCGCCACCGCGCCCGGGTCGCCGACCACGAACCCGAGCCCGTGCACGCGGGCCCCGGCCCCGGCGACCGCGACCGCGGCGGCGGCGACCTGGCCGGCCCGTTCCGGCCGGTCCAGGCGGACGGTGAGCCGGGCGCCCGCCTGGTAGGCGACCGGGCCCTTGCCCGGCTGGCGCGACTCCCAGTCCTCGTGCAGCTCCAGGCCGCTGGTGGTGCGGCGGGCCGGCTCGACCCCCTCGGCGTCCAGTGCCGCCAGGACCTGGTCGAGGGCCCGCCGGCAGGCCTCCAGGGCCTCCGCCGGGGTCGACCCGCGGGTCTCGACCCCGAGCTGGAGCAGGGCCGTGTCGGGGACGGCGCTGGCCGCCCCGGTCCCGGCCACGGTCACGGTCGCCTGGCCGGTCGGGATGCGCTCGGGCTCGGGCATGGCGGCTCCTCTCGCGGTGGGCCGGTGGCGGTCTATTCAACCGCGGCTTACGGTGAGGCGATGCGGGGTCGGGGGCGTCGGGTCAGGGTCGTGCTGGGTGCTGCCCTGGTCGCCGTCGTGGGCGCGCTGGCCGGCTGCACGGGCGGTGGGTCGCCGGACCGGGCCTCGCCGCCGGCCGGCCCCACCGGGACCCCCGGGTCCGGCGGGGCCGCGCTGGTCGCCCCGGGGACCTGGGAACGGGTCGAGCCGGGTGGGCGGACCCGCTGCGCCCGCGGGGGGCGGTTCGCGTTCTGGGCGCGGATGGGGGCGCCGGACCGGCTGCTGGTGTTCTTCGAGGGCGGGGGCGGCTGCTGGAACTACCGGTCGTGCGCGCGCGGGTCGACCTTCTTCGACGACGACGTGGACGCCAGCGACGACCCCTCGCTGGGGTCGGGCGTGCTCGACCTGGACAACCCGCCCAACCCGTTCCGGGGCTGGTCGGTGCTGTACGTCCCCTCCTGCACCGGCGACGTCTACGCCGGCGACGCCGTCCGCACCTACAAGGCCGGCGGGGCGTCGGTCACGGTCCACCACCGCGGCCACGCCAACGCCGTCGCCGCCCTCGACTGGGTGTTCCGGCGGGTGCCCGACCCGCGGCGGGTGTTCGTGACCGGCTGCAGCGCCGGCAGCATCGGCTCGATCCTGCACGCCCCCCGGGTTCTCCGGCAGTACCCGCGGGCCCAGGTGGGCCAGCTCGGCGACTCCCTCGGCTACCTGTTCAGCCAGCCGACCGACCTGGGCGAGCTGTGGGGCGCCGGCCGGGTCCTGCCCGGGTGGGTGCCGGGCGTGCGGTCGATCCCGCGGGCCCGCTTCACCATGCCGCGGTTCTACCAGGCGGTCGCCGCCCACTACCCGCAGGCGTCGTTCGCCCAGGTCAACTTCGACGACGACGCCGTCCAGCGGCGGTTCCACGAGGCCGCCGGGGGCGACCCGGACGAGTTCGCGGCCGCCCTGGAGGGCAGCCTGGCCGCGATCCGCGCCACCACCCCGAACTTCCGCTCCTGCCTGCTCGAGGGGTCGGCCCACTGCGCCCTGCCCCGGCCGGAGTTCTACACCCTGACCAGCGGCGCCGTCCGGCTGCGGGACTGGGTGGCCGCCCTGGCCGAGGGCCGGCCGGTGCCCAACCTCCCACCGGGGAGCTGACGGCGGGGCCGCTCAGGACCAGGAGAGGGCCGAGCGCTCCCGCCAGTAGCGCTCGGGCGGCTCGGCCAGGGCGGCCAGCTCCTCCAGCTCCCCCGGGTCGAGCTCGACCCGCACGGCGGCCAGGTTGGCCTCCAGCTGGGCCGGGGTGACCGCGCCCGACAGGACGACGTCGGCCCAGGGGTTGGCGAGCACGGCGGCCAGCGCGACCGCGTCCATCCCGACCCCGTGGCGGGCCGCGACCCGCCCGAGCGCCTCCGCCGCCGGGCCGCTCCCGTGCGGGGTCAGGCGCCCGTTGGCCACCGCCTCCTTGACGATCACCCCCCAGCCGGCCGCGCCGGCCTCGGCCAGGGCAGGCCCGGCGGACGGCTCCAGCAGGTTCCAGGTCGCCTGGACGCAGGCGAACGGGGCCACCCCGGCGGCGCTGACCTCCAGGGCGCGGCGGATGGTGTCGGCCTGGCCGGGCCCGCTGGACGACAGCCCGACCACCACCCCCTGGTCGCGCAGGCGGGCCAGGGCGCCCAGGACCGCCCGGTCCTCGAGCACGCCGGAGTCGAGGGTGGCCGAGTGGACCTGGTACAGGTCGAGGTGGCCGCCGAGCAGGTCGCGGCTCTCGGCCAGCTGGCGGGTCAGGGCGGCCAGGGAGTGGTCCTTGACCTCGTGGACGTCGGCGTCCATGCGCCAGTCGCCGACGTAGGTGTAGCCCCACTTGGAGCCGACGGTGACCTCGGCCGGGTCGAGCCCCCTGGCCTGGAGCCAGGACGCCAGGAAGGCCTCGGCCCGGCCGTAGGAGCGGGCCGCGTCCAGGTAGCGGACCCCGGCGCCGAAGGCCGCGTCCAGCACCTGGTGGCAGCGCCGCTCCAGCGCCTCGACCCCCCGGTCGGCGCCGAGGTCGGCGTCGCGGCCGAGGTCGATGTAGGCGGGCCGGCCGAGCGCGGCCAGGCCGAGCCCGACCGGGCTGACGGTCAATCCGGTCGAGCCCAGGGGGCGGAGGCGCACCGCCGGGATCAGGCGTTGGCCAGCGACGTCCCCGCCGACTGGAGGTCCTCGCAGGCCTGCACGACCCGGGCGGCCATCGACCCCTCGGCCTTGGCCATGTAGGTCCGCGGGTCGTAGGTCTTCTTCACGCCGACGTCGCCGTCGACCTTGAGCACGCCGTCGTAGTTCTTGAACATGTGGTCGGCGATGGGCCGGGTCAGGGCGTACTGGGTGTCGGTGTCGACGTTCATCTTGATGACGCCGTAGGTGATCGACTCGCGGATCTCGGCCAGCAGCGACCCCGACCCGCCGTGGAAGACCAGGTCGAACGGCTTGTCCTTGCCCGTCTTCTCGCCGACGGCCCGCTGCAGCTCGTTGAGGAGCTCGGGGCGGAGCTTGACGTGGCCCGGCTTGTAGACCCCGTGGACGTTGCCGAAGGTGGCGGCCAGCAGGTAGCGGCCCTTCTCACCGGTCCCCAGGGTCTCGGCGGTGCGCAGGGCGTCCTCGGGGGTCGAGTAGAGCTTGTCGCTCATCTCGCCGACGACGTCGTCCTCCTCGCCGCCGACGACGCCGATCTCCATCTCCATGACGATCCTGGCCTTGGCGCACTCGGCCAGCAGCTCCTCGGCGATCTGGAGGTTCTCGTCCATCGGCACCGCCGACCCGTCCCACATGTGGGACTGGAACAGCGGCTCCTTGCCGGCCGCGACCCGCTCCTGGGACAGCTTGACCAGCGGGCGCATGTAGCCGTCGAGCTTGTCCTTGGGGCAGTGGTCGGTGTGGAGGGCGATGTTGACCGGGTGCCTGGCCGCGACCACGTGGGCGAACTCGGCCAGGGCGACCGCCCCGGTGACCATGTCCTTGAGCCGCTGGCCGGACAGGAACGCCGCCCCGCCGGTGGAGATCTGCACGATCCCGTCGCTGCCGGCCTCGGCGTAGCCGCGGATGGCCGCGTTCAGCGTCTCCGAGGAGGTCACGTTGATGGCCGGATAGGCGAAGCCGCGCTCCTTGGCCCGGTCGAGCATCTCGTTGTACACGTCGGGGGTCGCGATGGGCATGATGACGCTCCTCCTGGGTGCCGGCCCGTGGTGGGGACAGTATGTGCCCACGACACCGGATCCCGACACCCTCAGATCTTGATCGTTCCATCACCCCAGTCGGGTGGTCAGGGGCTCAGCCGGCCTCGCCGGCCAGGAGGGCGCGAAGGCTGTCGTGCTCCTCCCGGCAGGCCTGGCAGCCGGCCAGGTGGGCCCGGAACCCGGGGAGGTGGGCGTCGGGGTCGCCGCCGGCCAGCTCCAGCTCGACGTAGCGGTCCAGCTCGGCGAAGCAGTCGTCGCAGCCCACCTCCGGCTCCTCGGGCCCGAGCAGCCCCTCGATCAGGCTCATCGACGGCTCACCTCCTCCCCGCCAGCAGCCCGGCCTCGGCCAGGTGGGCGCGCAGCTTGCGCCGCGCGTCGTGGATCGTCTTGTAGAGGGCGCCCCGGGTGGTGCCGCGCCGCTCGGCCAGCACGTCCAGCGGGACGCGGCCGGCGACCACCGTGAGCAGCACCTCCCGCTGCTGGGGGGTGAGCACCTCGCCAACGGCGGCCCGCAGCGCGGCCAGCAGCTCGGCGTGCTCGGCGGCGGCCTCGGGGCGGCCGTCCGGGTCGGCCAGGGCCACCCAGTCCTCGGGCGGCCGGGGCAGCTCCCGGTCCCGCCAGGCCATCCGGCGGGCCTTGGTCGCCGCCTCCAGCAGCGCGAACTTGTACGCCCAGGTGGTGAAGCGGCTCAGCCCGCGGAAGTCACCCAGGCGGGCCAGCACGCCCATCATGGCGTCGTCGGCCGCCTGGACGGCCAGGTCCTGGCGCTCGGCCGCGGACAGGCCGGCCAGCTGCCCCCGGCGGCGGCCGAGCTCGAACCGGGCCGCCCGCAGCAGCAGGGCGTGCAGCCGGTCGAGGGCGGCCTCGCGGTCGCCGCCCCCGCCGGCCAGCGCGGCCACCCAGGCGCGCGACTCCGGGTCCATCACCGGGTCCACGACCGGGAGCGTAGCAGCCAGGGCGCCGCCCATCGACACCTCCATACCCGTGGTTGGTGTCGCCCGGGTCGCGGCCCTTACCGGCCGGCGGGTAAGGACGGCCGCGGCCGCGACACCAAGCTCTCGAAGGTGTCCGTTCCCCGCACCCGGGAGGTGCCCCATGGCCGCAGCCCCCGACCGCGCCCGGCAGGCGTTCCGGATCCTCCAGGTCGGCTTCATCGTCGCCCCGATCCTGTTCGGGCTGGACAAGTTCTTCGAGGTGCTGGTCGACTGGGACCGCTACCTGGCCCCGGTCGCCACCGACGTCCTGCCCGTCAGCGGCCACACCGTCATGCTGGCCGTCGGCGTCGTCGAGATCGCCGCCGGCGTGCTCGTCGCCCTGCGCCCGCGCATCGGCGGCTACGTGGTCGCCGTCTGGCTGTGGGCGATCATCGTCAACCTGCTGGTCCTCGGCGACTACTTCGACATCGCCCTGCGCGACTTCGGGCTCTCGCTGGCCGCCCTCGCCCTGGCCCGCCTGGCCGAGGCCTACCCCGGCGACGGCGTCGTGCCCGCGTTCGCCGCCGGCTCCCGGCAGCGTCCGTGACAGCCGAGTTCCTCGCCCTGGCCACGACGATGAGAGGATGAGAGGCGTCCGTCCCCGCTCCTGGAGGGCGCCCGTGATCCACCGCGAACGGCTGGCCGCCCTGCTGGGGCGTGAGCGCGACAGCTTCGGCGAGCGGCACCCGCGCAGCCGGGCCGCGTACCGGGAGGCCGGGGCCAACCTGCTCGGCAACGTCCCCATGACCTGGATGAACAAGGCGGCCGGGCGCTTCCCGGTGTACCTGGCCGAGGCCAGGGGGGCGAGCGTCGTCGACCTGGACGGGCACCGCTACGTCGACCTGTGCCTTGGCGACACCGCGGCCATGGCCGGGCACTCGCCCGAGCCGGTGGTCGCGGCCGTGCGGCGCCGCTACGCCGAGGCCGGCGGGGCCACGGCCATGCTGCCCACCGAGGACGCGGCCTGGGTCGGGGCCGAGCTGGCCCGCCGGTTCGGGGTGCCGCTGTGGAGCTTCAGCCTGACCGCCACCGACGCCAACCGCTGGGCCATCCGGCTGGCCCGCCTGGTCACCGGCCGGCCCAAGATCCTGGTGTTCAACTTCTGCTACCACGGCACCGTCGACGAGAGCCTGGTCACCGCCGGCGGCGACGGGGCGGCCGCCCGCGAGGGCAACGTCGGCCCCCCGGTCGACCCGGCCGCCACCACCCGGGTGGTCGAGTTCAACGATCTCGACGCCCTCGACCGCGAGCTGGCCAACGGCGACGTGGCCTGCGTGCTGATGGAGCCGGCCTTGACCAACATCGGCATCGTCCTGCCCGCCCCCGGCTACCTGGCCGGGGTGCGCGAGCTGACCCGCCGCCACGGCACCCTGCTCATCAACGACGAGACCCACACCCTGTCGGCCGGGCCCGGGGGCTGCACCCTCGCCTGGGGCCTGGAGCCCGACCTGGTCACCGTGGGCAAGGCGATCGCCGGGGGGATCCCGGCCGGCGCCTACGGGGTGTCGCACGAGGTCGCGGGGCGGGTCGCGGCCCGCCGCGACGCCGACCTGGTCGACACCGGCGGGGTCGGGGGCACCCTGGCCGGCAACGCCCTGTCGGTGGCGGCCATGCGGGCCACCCTCGAGCAGGTCCTCACCGACGAGGCCTTCGAGCACATGATCGCCCTGGGCACCCGCTTCACCGACGGCGTCCAGGGGGTGCTCGACGCCTGCCAGGTGCCGTGGTCGGTGGTGCAGCTGGGGGCCAGGGCCGAGTACCGCTTCACCAGCCCGGCGCCGGTCAACGGCGGCCAGTCGGCCGCCGCCGGCGACGACCAGCTCGACGACTACCTGCACCTGTACCTGCACAACCGGGGCGTCCTCCTGACCCCGTTCCACAACATGGCCCTGATGTGCCCGGCCACCACCGAGGCCGACGTCGACCGCCACACCGAGGTGTTCGGGGCCGCCGTGGCCGAGCTGGTCGGCGGCTGACCGCTACCAGCAGGCGGCGGCCAGCAGGGCGGCCAGGGTGGCGGCCCCGAACGACCCCCAGGCCCGCTCCCGGAACGCCGCGGCCAGCCGCGCCACCAGGGCCGCGGTCAGGGGGAAGCCGAGGATGACCGCGAACGCGATCAGGTCGCCGAAGATCCACACCCACCAGACCCGCTGCCCGGTCCCGG
>DASUPQ010000467.1 GCA_036280995.1 Actinomycetota bacterium
CGATTCTGCCATCCATGGCCATTAACCTGAGGTTTCTAACCGGTCTTGCCAGTCCTCAACAACAGGCAGTTCTCGGCAGGAATACCTGGTACAGATCTCGCACGGAGGAAGCCAGGGGTTCAAATCCCCTCACCTCCACCCCCAATACTGCAGGTCAGAGCGTCGCCAGCCGCGAGCCGGCGACGCTCGCCGCACTCTGGGGCCGCGCTGGGGCCGCGAACGCCTGTGGGAGGGTCGACCGTCAGAGCAATCCTTCGCCTGACGGGTCCAACGACCTGCACTCCTGGCGGCTCATCGTCCTTGCTAGGGGTCCAGCTCCAGTCGCCCGTGGGAGCGCTGGCTAAGCGCCTGGCGCAGCTCCTCGCGGGTGATGAACCCAAACTCGGAGGAGGCCGTGTCGCTCAGGCGAAACGCACTCGGCCCTGCCCCGCGGAAGCGCTGGGTCACACAGCCCCCGGGGAAGGTATAGGCGCGGGTGGCCGAAAACTCCGGGGCGGTGCGGTC
This sequence comes from Actinomycetota bacterium, assembly GCA_036280995.1. Taxonomy (NCBI): domain Bacteria; kingdom Bacillati; phylum Actinomycetota; species Actinomycetota bacterium. The sequence continues at coordinate 505 of DASUPQ010000467.1, forward strand.
CACGCGGAGATAGCGGCGTGCCCCCGCCTGCTCGGAGGTCACCTCACGCGCGCCGGCCAGGTCACAGGAGGCGCTGAGCCTGACCACCATCGCGGCCCTGCCGCCGCGGTCGTGGTCCAGGGTGATCACCGAGCGGCCGTTGTTGACCGCCACCTCGGCGACCGTCCAGTCGACCGGCACCAGCTGCAGGCACGGGATCAGCGAGGCCGACGGCACCGACTGGGCCATCAGCCACAGCGGCTCCAGGTCGTCGCAGCCGACGTCCTTGACCCCCAGCGGGGTCGCGACGGCATACTCGGTGCTGAAGATATTCCTGGAGTTCAGGGCGGCCAAGACGACCAGGCCCAGAATCGACGCCCACAGCGCGACCCGGCGGGCGCTCCACCGCTGAATCCGGATCGGCCGGGGCGGGCTGGGCAGCAACCGGACGAACTCGGCATGCAGGTTCCGGCCCTGGGCCCGCAGCAGGTGGCGCAGCTGGGAGGGGAGGGCCAGCCCGCGGGCGGCCGCGAACCCCTCGGTGATCTCCTCCACGGTGAAGTACTGGAGGGCTCGCCGGTAGACCAGCTCGGGGCTGGAGCGCAGGGCCAGGCAGAGCATCATGTTGGCCAGGTCGACGGCCTGGCGCCAGGGCGAGGGGCGGGCCTCGACGAAGGCGACGTCGATCAGCATCATGCGGCCGTCGCGGACCAGCAGGTTGGCCGGCTTGATGTCGCGGTGGGCCAGCCCGGCGTCCCACAGCTTGCGGATGATCCCCAGGCCGTCGTCGATCACGCCCTGGTCGACCTCGGCCTCGCCCAGCTCGACGGTGCCGTCAAAGAACTCGGCGACCAGGAGGTACTCCCGTTCCGGGGTGAGCTCGACGAACCCGAACGGGGCTGGGCTGGGCAGCCCGGCCAGATGGAGCTTGTGCAGGGCGTAGTCCTCTTGTTGGACGAGCCGGCGGACGGTGTGGAACGGCTTCTCGTCCTCCAGGCGACCGTAGAGCAGCTCCCGGCCGAGCTTGTACCAGCGGTCCGAGCGCAGGTGGCCTTGGGCGTACAGCTTGCCGAACAGCTGCTTGGGAGGATCCCCCTTGACGGTGATGCGCAGCGGGGTCGACCCGGCTGAGCCGGCTAGCCCGAACGGTTTGACCTTCTCCACGATGAGGCCAAGCTGGTCTTCCAGGGCCCTCCGGATCGCCTCCCCGCGGGCGCCGCCGACATCCAGGTGGGCGCTGCGGCCCCGCCGGTACACAACCGGGTAAGCCTCGTTGGGGGTGAACCGGCGAAACAGCAGCAGCGGGAGGGCCACCCCGATGCCCACCCCGACCAGCAGGTCGCTGGGGGCGTCGACGCCCAGCGCGATGCGGGCCAGGGCGACCAGGGTGACCAGCCCGGCTACCACCCACTTGCCCAGGTTGCGCCAGCGACCCTCTGGCACCAGCGTGTACAGCATCGCCATCAGGCCCGCGGTGAGGTAGGCGATCTGCACTGACGGCATCGCCCAGCCGCCCCAGCTCGACCGGAGGTCGACCCCGAACGGGCGCGGCCGCCGAGCGATCATTGCCAGGCCCAATGCGAGGTAGCTTCCGAGCTGGACGACGACCAGCCAGACGAGCAGGTGCCGCCAGCGGCGCAGGACCAGCAATACCAGCACCAGCCCGTATAACAGCGTGTACAGCACCCACCAGGAGCTGATGCGGGCCAGGCCTCGCAGGGGCGCCACCAGCCCCGGCCCGACCAGGCTGGCCAGCCAGCGCACCACCGCGTCATCCACGACCGTGACTGCCACCGCTGGGCCGCGCAGCCCGCGGGCAAAGATCGCCAGGGTCAGCCCGACCAGGACCACGGCGGCCACCAGCCAGCGAATGCCGCTGGTCTGCAGCCGGTACGGCAGGGGCGGGGCCGCCCCGGTGGGCCGCCGCCGCCGCGGCGACCGGACCGCCTCGCGCAGGGTGGGATGCAGCGGTGGGGCGCTGGTTGGCCTCGAGCGGTCTGCGGGCAGGTCCATGGCCCCTCCGAACCGGGATAGCTGGAGCCCGGCAGGACGACCTTGTTTGCTGAGTTGTGGGTTGTCAAGGCTCATGACACGGCATGCGATCAGCCGGCTGCAGGCAGACACGGTCGTGGCTCATTGAGCAGCGAGCCCCACCTGCACGGAGACGGCGGCGGCCGGCCCTGCTGATTCCCTCACCGGTGAGCAGCGCCATTGAGGTCAGAACCGTTATCGGTCGAGTGTCAGCGGCGCTCACCGCGTTCCGTGACCGCGCTGCGGCCGCAAGCGCTCCCGAAACAGCTCTACCAGGGCAGCGCCCTGGCCGCGCTCGCCGGCCGAGTAGATGGCGTCCAGCCGGTCGCGGAGGGCCGCATCCGACTCCGGGTACAGGTGGCCGTGGCGGTCCAGGGTGAAGCTCACCGAGGAGTGGCCAGCCCGAGCGGCGACCTCCTGGGATTGGCATCCGCCGCGATCCACAACGCGACCGCCGTGTGCCGAAGATCGTGGATGCGCAGCCCATCCACTCCGGCAGCCCTGGTCGCCGGCCGCCACACCCGACCGCGGAACGCGGTCACCCGCAGCGGGCCACCCTGCGGCGCGGTGAACACGAAGGCGTCCAGGTCGCCCGGCCCGGCCAGGTGCGCGGCCAGCTCCCCGATGCGCAGACCCCCGTAGGCGCCGACCAGGACCAGGGCGCGGTAGCGAGGCCGGATCGCGTCGGCCAGGGTGGCGACCTCGGCCGGGGTCAGGAACCGCATCTCCTCCCGCTCCACCTTCGGCAGCGGCACCCGCCGATACGGCGACTGCGCCGGCATCCACGGCCGCCCCCATGACCTTGCCCAAGAGCTGGTAGGCCTTCAGCACCATCGCCGGTGCCAAGCCCCCAGCATTCAGGTCGGCCACCCAGGCGCGCACGTCGCGCTGGCTGATCGCCGCCAGCGGTACAGCTCCGAAGCTTGGCAGCGCCAGGCGTCGGAGCAGCAGCTCGTCGCGGTCCCGGGTCTTGGGCCGCAGGTTGGTGGTCGTTGCCCACCACTCAGGTGGCCTCCCTCGCTTACGGTGCTGGCATGCCCGACCCTCAGCCGCAAGCACTCCACCAATCAACCCGGCACCCGAGCCGGCGATGGTCGGGTCGGCTTCGACGAGGCGATGCAGTGGGGACGAGGGCGGCGCGACGGCCGCTTCAGGTGGAGAATCAGCAAAGCATCGCATCGGGGGAATCGGCGTGGACGTGCCGAGGCGTGGCTGGCGGCTTGTTGCTGGGGTGGTGGTGATGCTGCTGGCCCTAGTCGTGGTCGGCCGCCTGCAAGGCGGCAACCTGCCGGAAAGCAACGCCGGAGCGCCCCGGACGACCAGCACCACGGTGGCCGACGCCACCCCAGTTACCTCCGGGCTGGCGGTGGCCGGTCGGGTGGCGCTGCCCGGCCAGCCGGCCGCCGTCGCGGTCGGCGAGGGTGCCATCTGGGTGCTGCTGGGGCAGGGCACCCTGCTGCGCGTGGACCCCGACCGGCATCGGGTGACCGGGCGGCTGGAGCTGGGCGCGCCGACGGGGCCGCTGGCGGTCGGGGCGGGGGCGGTCTGGGCGGGCAACGGGCAGGCTACGGTGACCGCGCGGGTCGACCCGGTGCGCCTGCGGGTGACCGCCCGGTTCGGCGGTTATGTGCTGGCGGTGGCCCACGGGGTGCTGTGGTCGTACTGCTGCCGGCGCGGGTACCAGCCCATGGGGTTTAGCCGCATCGATGCCCGAACGCTGCGACCCCGCCCGCCGCTGGTGGTCACCGACGCCTCGGGCAGGCGCCAGCCGGTCGGGCGGCTGGCCGTGGGCACCGACGCGGTCTGGACCCAGACGCCCGAGGACGAGCGGCTGTGGCGGGTGCCGCTGGCGGGCGGCCCGGCCCGCGCCGTCCGCGTGCCCGGCACCGGGTATGGGTTGGCCGCGGACGCCGGCGCGGTGTGGGTGCTGTCGGGTACGGATCCTCCCGGTAGCGAGCGTGATCGGACCGGCCGGCTGCGGCGCCTGGACCAGCGCACCGGCAAGATCACCGCCACCACACCGCTCCCCGACCTGGCCCCAAGCCGGGCGGTTGGGCCGGTGGTCGGCGGCGGCGCCGTCTGGCTGGGCGGCCCGTACTCGGGCGGGTTGCACGACAGCGGCATCCTGCTGCGGGTCGACTCTGGCTCTGGGCGGGTGACCGGGTGGTTTCGCGGCCCGCGCTGGCTGGTCCAGGATGTGCTCGCCCCCGGTCCCCGCGAGCTGTGGCTGGCCACCGCGGGGCCCGAGCTCCTTGACGTGGTCCCCGCGTAGCGGCGTCGTACGCAGCTTCTTCTTGTCTTGCTACAAGGTGCTTGTGGACGATAAGCGGCTGAGCCTGAGCCGGGCTGCGAGCAGTCTCGTGGTGGGAGTCTTGTTCTCCCACCACGCCAGCCGCAAGCGTCCCACCAACCAAGCTCGGCTCCTGCGCCGGCCAGGGCCGGCAGTTGATCAGTTCGGCCGGCTTTGTTGGCGCTGCCGCCTGCTCCTGGTGGTCGCTCGGCAGGTCACGGTGTCCACCGTCCCCCGGGTCCCCGGGCCGACCGCCCGGCCAGGCATCCAGGAGGGATCTGGCTTTTGGTGAGGACACGACCTGGGCTCAGACAGCCTCGGCGAGGCCGTTGCCGGGCGGTGCCACAGCCGCCAGGTACGGTGCTGAGCGACGATCCCGCAGCGCCAACCCTCGAGAAAAGGCCCATCATGGCCAAGCTGCTCTAGGTGCTGACGGCTACATCGCCGATGAGGACGCCAAGTTCGACTGGGCGGTACCAGACAAGGAGGCCTTCTTCATCGACGACCTGGAGCGGCCGGTCGGCACTACCTGTAGGCGCCGGCTGGAGGAGCTGATGGCCGTCGGGGAGACCGACCCGGCCGCCGCGGCCCAGTCACCGGCCGCGCGGGCGGTCGCACAGATCGGGCCGGCGGCCGACCAGGTCGTGTCCTTCCCGACGCTGGTGGCGGCCTCCCCACCAGGACGCGGATCGAGCGGGACTTCGCCCCCGAGCGCTCCGGCACCTGAAGGCGGCAGCCGAGCGTGACTCACCGGGGCCGTCCCCCTGGGCGCCCTGCCATCACCGCCGGGCTGGGGACGAGGACCACCTGTTCCTCTGGCCCGTGGGGGTCGGCGGGGCAAGCACTTCCTGCCCGACCGGGCCCGGCTCCAGCTCGAACTGCTGGACGAGCGCCGGGGCGGCAACGGCGTGGGCTAGCTGCGCTACCGCACCAGACATGCGCACACGACAGCACCCCGCTCCCCCATCGAAGTCAAGGCCGAGGGACTTTCTCTACCTCCTCAAGGCCGGCCCTGCGGCCCAGCAGCGACACGACGATCACCGGGGAACCGGCCTCACCCTCCGCGCTCGGTGGTTCCGTCAGCACCGTTGACTAGTCTATTCTGACTATGCCAATCAGCCGCCACCCATGCCGGGATCCCCGAGTTGGAGGGCTAAGCATGAAGAAGACGGTGCTCGTGCTTCTGCTCGCGTTGCTCATGGCCGCGGTCACCGCTGCCCCAGCAGGAGCGGTGACGCCGCTCCGGCCGGCGCCCACGCCACCGGACACCGACAGCGTCCTCATCCTCCACGGCGCGTTCAACTACCCCGGCTACTGGTGGGATCACACTGACCTGACGGTGGCGGTGCAGGCGCATCCGAACATCGACGAGGAGTCGCTGGCCGCGGTGCATCAGGCGATCGCCGACTGGGACTACGCGCTGCGGCAGGAGTTCGGGGGGCTGATCACGCTCACCGACGTGACCGACCGGTACACGGCCAAGCACAAGGCCGACATCGTGCTGCACTACAACCCCACGGCGGGCGGGACGGTGTTCGGCGGGTACGCGATCTGCGGGGCGAACTCGTGTCCGAACGTCATCGTGCGCTCGGATCTGGTGCCGCCCGTCGGGGTTACGTACACACCGCAGTACCTGTACTACGTGACGATGCACGAGCTCGGCCACGCGCTTGGCCTCGGGCATGCCCAGCCGCTGACCGAGTCGACGGACCTGATGGGCTACGGCTGGCACTGGAGCAACGGAATCGTGCCGACGCTGTCAGAGTGCGACCTCGCGGGCATCGCGGTCGTGTTCGCGTGGGCGCTCGAAGGCGTCGACCCATATCCTCCAACGCAGCCGTCGGTGGCCTGCGACTGAGAACGTCCCGTGAGGGGCAGCCGAGCGGCTGCCCCTCAGGACCGTCATCCAGCTCCCGACCTCAGGCGCCCTTGGGCATGTCTGGGGCACGAAGCAGGGACAGCAAGGGACAACAGCGGTACCCAGCGGACAGTTGTGCTCTGGCCTTGACCAGCGGCGAAGGCTCCGAGCAGCGGCGTTCACCAGGCATGCCGTCCATGGCATGCAAGGGTCAGGGGTTCAAATCCCCTCAGCTCCACCAGGCACAACGCATCGGCAGCATTCTCGCTCAGGGCCGCTTGCCGGAGATTTGCGAGAATCTCACTCTTAGAAGCGCCTGAAACACTCTGAGCGCTGACAGGTTCAGACGCCTTGGGACTCCCCGCGCTGAGTGCTGTCGCGAGCCTTCCCATGCAGAACCTCAAGGCAAGCCCCTGCGGGCGGCCCTACTGGAGGCGTCCATGGAGCACGTTGAGCCATAGGTGGACCCATGGCATAGAAGTAAGGTCCGGGGAGGGAGTGGGCCCAATGGCTCTACGACGAGGCGCGCCGGTTCGGGAAGGTAGTCCACGACGAGTCCGAGGCCACCGCGACCGGCCAGGCGTCGGCGGTGGGTTCGTCGATCGGGGCGGGTAGAGTCCAGGGAGATGCAGAGCGGGCTGCCCGTTGGGGTCGCGACGTTTGTCGGCCGCGAGCATGAACGTGCGAAGGTGGCCGACCTGGTCACGGACGCCCGGGTGGTGACCTTGACCGGTTCGGGTGGCTGCGGCAAGACGCGGCTGGCGGTTGAGGTCGTCAGGGACGTGACGTCGGGGTTCTCCGACGAGGCCTGTTGGGTGGACCTGCAAGGGGTGAGCGAACCTGGGCTGGTCGCACCGGCCCTTGGCGGGGCGGTGGACGTCCACGAGCAATCCGGACAGGCGCTGACCGACACGCTCGC
>DASUPQ010000468.1 GCA_036280995.1 Actinomycetota bacterium
GACCCGGCCGCGGTCGGCGCAGCCGTGACCGGGGACGAGGCGCTGGCCGCCGGCCTGCTGCGGGCGGCGGCCACCCTCGGCTGCGACTGAACCGAACCGGCGCCGGCCTTGCCGCGAACGCGATGTAGGGACGTCTCGCGCGCAAGGGGAGCAGGCTCGGTGGACGGCCAGCCGCCGCGGTTCGGGGAGTGGGAACGGGACCTGCGCGCCCGCCTGCTGGACGGGGACGAGCTCGCCCTGGCCGAGGCCTGCGACCAGTTCTCGCCCGTGGTCTACGGCCTCGCCGTCCGGGTCACCGGCGACCCCGCGGCCGCCGAGGACGTCGCCCAGGAGGTGTTCCTCCACCTCTGGGAGCGGCCCTGGGCCTTCGACCCCGACCGGGGACGGCTGCGGGCCTGGCTGGCCACCATGGCCCACCACCGCGCCGTCGACCACCTGCGCCGCGCCGGCGTCCGCGGCCGCGCCGCCACCCGGGCGGCCGCCGAGCTGCCGCCCGCCTCCGGTCGGAGGGCATGGAGGGCGGGTGGTGACGCGTCCGGCGCCGCCGGCTCAGCGCCGCAGCGGCGGCGCCGGCGGGCCGGGGACCAGCGGCGGCCGCCCGTCCAGCTCCCAGCGGACGGGGTCGGGAGCGCGGCCGAGCAGCGCCCGGATCCGCCCGGCGGTGGTGGGGACGAACGGCCAGGCGGCCACGCCCAGGGCGTCCAGCAGGGGGAGGAGGCGGGTGAGCTCGCGATGGGCGTCGGGGTCGGGGAGCCGCCAGGGCTCGGTGGCGGCCAGGCGGCGGTTGACCGTGCGGCCGACGGCGTGGACGGCCTGGAGGGCGCGGCGCAGCTCGGCCCGGTCGATGGCGGCGCCGACCTCGGCCAGGGCGGCGGCGGCCTCGGCCCGCTCGGGGGTGGCGGCGGCCAGGGCGGCCGGGTCGGGCTTGCCACCGAAGCGGCGCCACAGCAGGGTCGCCACCCGGTGGGGCGGGCCGGCGATCGCCCCGAGCAGGCCGCTGGCGGTCAGCTCGTCGACTTTGTCCCAGGCCAGCTCGACGTCGGCCGTCTCCGGGCCAAGGGCGCACAGGGCGTGGCGCAACGGGTCGAGCCCCACCCGGTCGATCCCGTCGTCGATCGTGGGGGCATGCCCCCGGCTGGCCGACAGCTTGGCTCCTGACAGGAGGAGATGGTGGTTGGCGACCACCTCGTCGGGCGGGCGCAGGCCCTGGCCGGCGCCGAGCAGGATGGCCGGCCACCAGACGGTGTGGAACCAGATGTTGTCCTTGCCGACGAAGTAGCGGTGGCGGGACTCGGGCCCCTGCCACCAGCGCCGCCAGGCGTCGGGGTCGCCGCGCCGGCCGGCCCACTCCACCGAGGCCGACAGGTAGCCGATGACGGCGTCGAACCAGACGTACAGGCGGCGGTCGCCCCAGCCGGGCAGGGGAACGGGCACGCCCCAGTCCAGGTCGCGGGTGATCGCCCTCGGCCGCAGGCCGGCCGCCAGCCAGCCGCGGGCCTCGGCGCCAACGAACGGCCGCCAGCTCGCCTCGTGGCCGTCGAGGTAGCGCTCGACCGCCGGCTGGAGCAGGTCCAGGCGGAGGAAGAGCTGGCGCAGGGGCCGCAGCTCGGCCGGCCCGCCGCAGCGCCGGCAGCGCGGCGCGCCCAGCTCCTCGGGGTCGAGGGTACGGCCGCAGGTGTCGCACTGGTCGCCGCGGGCGCCGGGGGCGCCACAGCCGGGGCAGGTCCCCTCCACATAGCGGTCGGGCAGGGAGCGGCCCTCGCGGCCGCAGAAGGCGGCCGGCTGGGTCGCCTCGGCGACCAGCCCGCGCTCGTGGAGGCGCGCGAACAGCTCCTGGGTGACGGCGTGGTGCCCGCGGGTCGCCGTCCTGGTGTAGTGGTCGAAGGAGATGCCGGCGCGCGCGAAGGCGGCCGCGATGCGCTCGTGCTCGCGGTTGGCAAGGGCCGCCGGCGACAGCCCGGCCCGCTCGGCCGCGACCGTGATCGGGGTGCCGTGCTGGTCGGACCCGGAGACCAGCAGGACGCGGTCGCCGGCCAGGCGGTGGTAGCGGGCGGCGACGTCGGCGGGCAGGTAGGCCCCGGCGAGGTGGCCGAGGTGGCGCGGCCCGGACGCGTACGGCCAGGCGACGCCGATCAGGACGTCCATCAGTAGGTCCTCTCGCTGGCACCGGCCGACGACAACGGCATGGAGTCGGCCGTCGGCCGACGATCAATTGGATTCCGACCGGCGAATCGCCGGTCGGGTCAGTCGAGCAGGGCTCGGCGCAGGAGGTCGCGCAGCTGGCGCTGCTCGTCGACCGGGAGCTTGCCCAGGCCCGGTGGTGGCTCGGACAACCGGTCGAGCAGGCGCATTCGCAGGGCGGTGCCCTCCTCGGTGAGCATCAGGGTCTTGACCCGCCGGTCGCCCGGCGCCGACCCGCGCTCGACCAGGCCCCGGTCGCCCAGCCGGTCGACGATCCCGGTGATGTTCGAGGGATCGCAGTGGAGGCCGTCGGCCAGCTCCCGCATGGGGATCGGGTGCCCGGGGCGCAGCACCTTGAGGGCGTGCGCCTGGGGGAAGGAGAGACCGAGGTCGGTGACGGTGGCGAGGAACCGCGCCCGCATCCGCGACATCGACAGCTCGAGCAGCAGCTCCCAGATCTCCCTTGCCACTGGCGAACTCCGAGAGGGTTCCCCAGACCCCTCCGGAGCCACGGGGGATGCGTCGACGTCAGTCCTCGCCGTCATCACCCGCTCCGATACTTGAGGCCCTCAATGGTATGACCAGGATTCCACACGCCGTTGCCGGTGACAAGAACCACGGGCCCGGACCAGGACAAATGCCACGCATTCCGGCGAGACGCTCCAGGGCAACCCGCGCGAAATCGTTGCCCCATAAGGAGATCGCCACACCTTCACCAGTCGCGAGCCGATGATGCCGTTGTGTCGCAACGGATTGACGAGAATCGAGCTTGTTGACCTTTGCTATTCCCGTCTTTACGATGCTCGGCCGAAGGGGGACGGGCCAATGGGGTCCGGTCCCGACCGGGGGAATTCCCCTTACTGGGCAAGGAGGCGCCCTTGAACCGCAAGGAACTCGTCGACTCGATCCAGAAGCACACGTCTGTGGCGCGTGCCGATGTCGACAAGGTGCTCGGCAGCCTGATCCAGCACACCCAGGTCGCCGTCAAGAAGGGCGAGCGCGTGGCGCTGGTCGGCTTCGGGACCTTCGAGCGGCAGGACCGCAAGGCCCGCACCGCCCGCAACCCGCGCAGCGGGGCGCCGGTGAAGGTGAAGGCCACCAAGGTCCCGCGGTTCCGGGCCGGGCAGGGCTTCAAGGACGTCGTTGCCGGCAAGGCGGCCGCGCCCAAGCTCACCCCGGTGAAGTCCACCGCCAAGGCGACCACCGCCAAGGCCAGCTCGTCCAGGTCCACCGCGTCGCGGGCCAGCACCGCCAAGGCCTCGACCGCGAAGGCCTCGACGGCCAAGGCCAGCACCAGGGCGGCCGCGTCGCGCACCAGGGCCGCCAAGAGCTCGGTGAAGAGCACCGCCAAGGCCGGCTCGCGCGGCAAGGCCAAGAGCGGCAGGAAGAAGTAGCACCGCCGACGACGTCGAGGCCCCGCTCCGGCGGGGCCTCGGTCGTTCCCTGGGGAGAGTCGCTCAGGCGGGGTCGGGCAGGGTGAGGATGTTGACGTAGGTGACCCGGGCGTCGTCGCCCTCGCCCTCGACCCGGAACTTGACCCGCTGGCCGAGGGTGAGCTTGCGCAGCCCCGAGCCACGGAACGCCTCCGCGGGCACGTCGTACTCGACGCGGGCGTCGGTGAGCACGACCGCCGCCTGGGTCTCGGGGTCGAAGCTCTTCACGGTGCCCTGCAGCATCACGCCTCCTCCGGTCGATCCGGTCGCGCGGGGAGCATATCCCTGATCCATCGGGGGCTACCGCTTCACTAGGTGAGCCCCCGAACCCCAAGATCCCGGAGCCGGCGGGCGGTCACCGAGGCCGGGTCGAGGCGGCCGGCGACCAGGCGGAGGTCGTCGGCGGTGTCGACGTCAAGGGCCAGCCCCGGCTCGTCGACCCGGACGGCCCCGGGCACGGCCAGGTGGCGGGCGGCCGACGCCGGGCCGAAGCTGGGCGCGAACGACGCCGGGTCGCGCCAGGCGAGCACGTTGGTGCCGCCGCCGTCGTGGCTCGGGACCACCGCCACCGGCGCCGTCGCCGCCGCCAGCACCCGCTCCAGCCCGGCCGCCGAGGCCAGCGGCAGGTCGGCCGCCACCACCAGCAGCCCCGACCCGTTGGCGGTGGCGGCCGCCGCGGCCAGGGCGCCGTTCAGGTCGCCGGCCCCCGCCGGCTCCTCGACCACCCGGCAGCCCATGGCATCGGCCCGCCGCCACACCTCACGGTCGGGGGAGACCACCACCGGCCGCTCCAGCCCCCGGACCGACTGGAGGGCCGCGACCACGTCCTCGAACATGGCGATGGCCAGCAGCCGCCGCTGCAACGGCCCGACCTCGGGCGCGAGGCGGCCCTTGGCCTCGGCCAGGGCCTTCACGGGAATCAGCGGAACAGGCATCGCCGGGCAACGGTACTATGCGCCGAGCATGGCCGGCCTCCGGTATCCCGTCTACACCCTGGCCAAGGTCGTCGTGCCGCCGGTGATCCGCTTCTGGGTCCGGCTCGACTGCCAGGGTCTGCTCAACATCCCCCGCGAAGGCCCGGTGATCATCGCCGCCAACCACATCTCCTACTTCGACCCGCTGTGCCTTGGGACCTTCGTCGACACGGCCGGGCGCCAGGTCCGCTTCCTGGCCAAGTCGGAGCTGTACCGCAACCCGCTGCTGGGGGCGGTCCTGCGCGGGGCCGGGCAGATCCCGGTGTACCGCGAGACCCGCGACGCCCACCTGGCCCTGACCGACGCCGTGGCGGCCATGCGGGAGGGGGCGGCGGTGGCCATCTACCCGGAGGGCACCACCACCCGCAACGCCGACTTCTCCCCGATGGCGGCCAAGAACGGGGTCGCGCGCCTGGCCGCCCTCACCGGGGCGCCGGTCGTGCCGGTCGGCCAGTGGGGCGCCCACCTGCTGTTCACCCGGGGCAGGCTGGGCCCGTTCCGGCGGGGCGTCCGGGTGGTCGAGAAGGCCGGGCCGCCGATCGACCTCGGCCTCGAGCCCGACGCCTCCCTGGCCGAGATCAACCTGGCCAAGGACAAGGTGATGGAGGCCATCACCGGCCTGGTCGCCGAGGCCCGGGAGGGCTGGAGCCCGCCCGCCTGGTACCGGCCCAAGGCGGCCGGCCCGACATGACCGAGCGGTTCCAGCCCGGCGGCGTGACCCACGCGCTGGTCAGCGGGCTGGTCGAGCTGGCCCTGGCCTCGGCCCTGCTGGCCGGCTCGCTGGCGGTGTCGGAGTCGAGCCCGGGGGCGGCCACCTCCCTGTCGGTGGCCAGCCTGGTCTGGGCCGTCCTGGCCGTCGTCAGCCTGGTCGTGGCCTGGCTGCGGGCGCGGGTGCTGGCCGCCGAGCTGGACGACGAGGCGGTGACCCTGCACGGGCTGGGCGGGGCCCGCCGCTACCGCTACGACGAGTTGTCGGCCGTGGAGGTGTCGGGCCGGCGGACCCGGCTGGTGGCTCGCGACGGCGGGGTCCGGGTGGTCCGCGGGGTCCGCGGCCCCGCCCAGGGCAACCGCTTCCGGGCCCGGGTCCTGGCCCGCGCCAAGGCGGCGGTGGGAGTTGATAGCCTGCCCGCCGACCAGAGGGAAGGGGACAGCGATGGCTGACGGCTTCGCCACCCGATCGATCCACGCCGGCCGCCTGCCCCTGCCCGCCGAGCCGCCGCTGGCCACCCCGATCTGGCAGACCTCGACCTTCGTCTTCGACGACGCCGAGCACTACGCGCACACCCTCCGCCAGCCGCGGGAGGGCTACGTCTACACCCGCTACGAGAACCCGACCACGGCCGCCCTGGAGGCGACCGTGGCCGACCTGGAGGGCGCGGCCGAGGGCCTGGCCACCGCCTCGGGCATGGGCGCCATCGCCACCGTGCTGCTGTCGCTGGCCGGGACCGGCGACCACGTGGTCGCCCAGCGCGACCTCTACGGCGGGACCCACTCGCTGCTGGCCCACACCGCCCCCCGCTTCGGCATCGAGGTCAGCTTCGTCGACGCCGGCGACCCGGGGGCCGTCCGGGCCGCCCTGCGCCCCACCACCCGGGCCATCTACGCCGAGACGGTCGCCAACCCGACCATGGCCGTGGCCGACCTGCCCGCCCTGGCCGAGGCCGCCGCGCAGGGCGGGCTGCCCCTGGTGGTCGACAACACCGTGGCCACGCCGTACCTGTGCCGGCCGCTTGAGCACGGGGCGGCCGTGGTCGTCCACTCGGCCACCAAGTACCTGGGCGGCCACAGCGACGTGGTCGGCGGGCTCGCCCTGTTCGCCGGGCCGGAGCGGCACGACGCCGCCTGGCGGACCATGATCGAGCTCGGCGCCTCGCCCGACCCGTTCGCCGCCTGGCTGACCTTGCGCGGGGTCAAGACCCTGGCCCTGCGCATGCGCGCCCACGGCGCCAACGCCCGGCTGCTGGCCGAGCTCCTGGACGCCCATCCCAAGGTGACCCGCGTCTACTGGCCCGGCCTGCCCGGCCACGCCACCGCCGCCCTGGCCGCCAAGCTCCTGGACGGCGACCCGGGGATGCTCAGCTTCGACCTGGCCGGCGGCCGGGACGCCGGCCGGCGCTTCATCGAGGCGACCCAGGTGGCCAAGCTGGCCGCCTCCCTCGGCTCGGTGGAGACGCTGGTGTCCCATCCGGCGTCCACGACCCACCGCCAGTTCGCCCCCGACGCCCTGGCCGCGGCCGGCATCGGCGAGGGCATGGTGCGCGTCTCGGTCGGCCTGGAGGACGGGGCCGACCTGGCCGAGGACTTCACCCGAGCCCTGGAGGTGGCATAGCCAATGGCACGGACCCGCCTGGCCGTCCTGTACGGCGGCCGCTCGGCCGAGCACCAGGTGTCGGTGGTCTCGGCCCGCTCGGTCATGGAGGCACTCGACCCCGAGCGCTTCGAGGTCGTCCCGATCGCCATCACCCGCGGGGGCGCCTGGATGCTGCCCGAGCGGTCGCCCCTTGAGCTGCCCGCCGCCGACGGCGCCCTGCCCGAGGTGGAGGCGGCCGGGAAGGAGCTGGCCGTCCGGCCCCAGCAGGGCGTCAGCGGGGTCGACGTGGTCTTCCCGATCCTGCACGGCCCCTTCGGCGAGGACGGGACCGTCCAGGGCCTGCTCGAGCTGGCCGACCTGCCGTACGTGGGCAGCGGGGTGCTCGCCTCGGCCCTGGCCATGGACAAGGCCATGGCCAAGGTGGTGCTGGCCCAGGCCGGGCTGCCCCAGGCGCCGTACCTGGTCGTGCCCGAGCGGGACTGGCGGGCCGACCCGGGCAGGGTGGCGGCCGAGGTGGCCGGGCGCCTGGCCTACCCGGTGTTCACCAAGCCGGCCCGGCTCGGCTCCTCGATCGGCATCTCCAAGGTCAAGACCCCGGACGGCCTGGCCGCGGGCCTGGCCGCCGCCTTCGCCCACGACCCCAAGGCCCTGGTCGAGCAGGGCGTCGCCGCCCGCGAGCTGGAGTGCGGGGTGCTGGGCAACGACGCCCCCGAGGCCAGCGTGGTCGGCGAGGTCATCCCCGGCCACGAGTTCTACGACTTCGAGGCCAAGTACCTGGACGAGTCGTTGAAGCTGGAGATCCCCGCCCAGGTTTCCGACGCCGTCCGGGCCCGGGTGCGCGAGCTGTCGCTGCGCGCGTTCCAGGCGCTGGACTGCGAGGGCTTCGCCCGGGTCGACTTCTTCTACGAGGAGGCGACCGGCCGGGTCCTGCTCAACGAGGTCAACACCATCCCCGGGTTCACGCCCAAGAGCATGTTCCCGATGCTCTGGGCCGCCTCCGGCCTCGCCTACCCCGACCTGGTCGCCCGCCTGGTCGACCTGGCCGTCGAGCGTCACGCCGACCGCAG
Source organism: Actinomycetota bacterium (assembly GCA_036280995.1). Taxonomy (NCBI): domain Bacteria; kingdom Bacillati; phylum Actinomycetota; species Actinomycetota bacterium. Next base: position 7,967 of record DASUPQ010000468.1, read on the forward strand.
GCGCTGACCGCCAGGGCGTAGGCTTCCCGGGAGCGGCGCGCACGGGAGGCGGGTGCCGATGTTCGAGCGTTTCACGGACCGGGCCAGGCGGGTGGTCGTGCTCGCCCAGGAGGAGGCCCGGCTCCTCAACCACAGCCACATCGGCACCGAGCACATCATGCTCGGGCTGATCAACGAGAAGAAAGGGGTCGCGGCCATCGCCCTGACCGAGCTCGGCATCTCGCTGGAGGCGGCCAGGACGGAGGTTATCGAGGTCATCGGCCGCGGCGACGAGGAACCGGCGGCCCACATCCCGTTCACGCCCCGGGCCAAGAAGGTCCTGGAGCTGTCGCTGCGCGAGGCCATGGCGCTCGGCCACAACTACATCGGCACCGAGCACATCCTGCTCGGCCTCATCCGCGAGGGCGAGGGCGTGGCCGCCCAGGTGCTGGTCAAGCTGGGCGCCGACCTGGACCGGGTCCGCCAGCAGGTGGTGCAGCTCCTGGCCGGCCACTCCGGCCCGGCCGAGCCGGTCGCGGCCGGGTATCCCCGGGTGGCCCAGGAGGCGGTCACGTCGATGGTCGCGGGCGGGCCGGGCGCCTTCCAGACGGAGCCGGCCGAGCTGGTCCGGGTGGTGCCGCTGGCCCGCGAGGTGTTCCGGGGCTTCGGCGTCCGGCTGGTGCTGATCTCGCTGGAGGTCTGGTCGGGCTGGATGGACCTGCGCTACGTCCTGCTGCCCGAGGAGCAGCCGGGCGCGCAGCACCTGGTCGACTTCGACTGGCAGGTCAGCGACGACGCCGGCACCGACTACCAGCTGATGGGCATGGCCACCGGCGGCGGCCGCCTGCTCCACATCTTCCAGCTCGGCTTCCGGCCTGCCCCCCCGGAGGCGGCCCGGGTCATCACCCTGCGGGTCGGCGACCCCGAGCAGACCGACAGCCCCCTGGTGGTCGTCGAGATCGAGCTGGCCGCCTAGGCCGGGCGGGCTTCGGCCAGCAGCTTGGCGATGCGGGTGACCCCCTCGACCAGGTCGTCGTCGCCGAGGGCGTAGGACAGGCGGGCGTAGCCGGGGGCGCCGAAGGCCTCGCCGGGCACGATCGCCACCTTGGCCTCCTCCAGGATCAGGTCGGCCAGCTCCATGCTGGTGACCGGGTGCTGGCCGCGCAGCTCCCGGCCCAGCACCGCCTCGACCGACGGGAAGGCGTAGAAGGCGCCCTCCGGCTCGACGCAGGTCACGCCGGGGATGGCCCGGAGCAGCTCCAGCATCTTGCGGCGCCGCCGGTCGAAGGCGGTGCGCATCTCGTTCACTGCCACCAGGTCCCCGGAGACGGCGGCCAGGGCGGCCGCCTGGGAGACGTTGGCCACGTTCGAGGTGGCGTGGCTCTGGAGGTTGATGGCCGCCTTGACCACGTCAGGGGGGCCGATCAGCCAGCCGACCCGCCAGCCGGTCATGGCGTAGGTCTTGGCCACCCCGTTGACGACCACGCAGCGGTCGGCCAGCTCCGGCACCACCACCGGCATGGACGAGAACTCGGCCCGCCCGTACACCAGGTGCTCGTAGATCTCGTCGGTCAGCACCCACAGGCCGCGGCCGGACGCCCAGCGGCCGATGGCCTCGACCTCGTCGGGCGGGTAGACGGCGCCCGTCGGGTTGGAGGGGGAGACGAACACCAGCAGCTTGGTCCGGTCGGTGGCGGCCGCCTCGAGCTGGGAGACCGAGACCCGGAAGCCGGTCGACTGGTCGGTCTCCACGATCACCGGCTCGGCCCCGGTCAGCGAGATCGCCTCGGGGTAGGTGACCCAGAACGGCGACGGCAGCAGGACCTCGTCGCCCGGGTCGAGCAGGGTGGTGAAGGCCTGGAAGAGGGCGTGCTTGCCGCCGTTGGTGACCATCACCTGGCTCGGCTCGACCCGCAGGCCCGAGTCGCGGGCCGTCTTGGCCGCGATCGCCGCCCGCAGCTCGGGCAGGCCCGCCCCCGGGGTGTAGTGGTGGAACCTGGGCTCGTGGCAGGCGGCCGCGGCCGCCTCGACGATGTGGTGGGGGGTGGGGAAGTCGGGCTCGCCGGCGCCGAACCCGATCACGTCCTCCCCGGCCGCCTTGAGCGCCTTGGCCTTGGCGTCGATGGCCAGGGTGGCCGACTCGGCGATGGCGGCGACACGGCGGGAGATCCTCGGCTCTTGGGCTGGCACAGGGGCTGCCTCCGTCAGGCGCTGCGGTTGTGGAGCGAGGATAGAGTGGCCGCATGACCGACCAGAAATCCACCCCGATCCTTCCGGGCGAACTGCGCCCGCGGGACGGCCGCTTCGGCAGCGGCCCCTCCAAGGTCCGCCAGGAGGCGGTGGCCGCCCTGGCCGCGGCCGCCCCCGGCTTCCTCGGCACCAGCCACCGCCAGGCCCCGGTCCGCCAGGTCGTCGGCCGCATCCGGGCCGGGCTGGCCGAGCTGTTCGACCTGCCGGCCGGCTACGAGGTCGCCCTCGGCAACGGCGGGTCGACCCTCTTCTGGGACCTGGCCACCTTCTCCCTGATCGAGCGGCGCAGCCAGCACCTGGTGTTCGGCGAGTTCTCGGCCAAGTTCGCCGCCGCCGCCACCGCCGCACCCCACCTGGACGAGCCCCAGGTGATCGTCAGCCCGTTCGGCAGCCACCCCTCCCCGCGTCCCGAGCCTCTGGTCGACCTGTACGCCCTGACCCACAACGAGACCTCCACCGGGGTGGCCATGCCGATCCGGCGGCCGTCCGGCGCCGGCGGCCTGGTCTGCGTCGACGCCACCTCGGCCGCGGGCGGGCTGGCCGTCGACCCGCGCGAGTTCGACGTCTACTACTTCGCCCCGCAGAAGTCGTTCGCCGCCGACGGCGGCCTCTGGCTGGCCTGCCTGTCGCCGGCGGCCGTCGAGCGGGCCGGGCGGGTCGCCGCCTCCGGCCGCCACATCCCGGCCATGCTCGACCTCGGGGTGGCCCTGGAGCAGTCACGGCTCGACCAGACCCTCAACACCCCTGCCCTGGCCACCCTGTTCCTGCTCGCCAACCAGCTCGACTGGCTGCTGGAGCAGGGCGGCCTGGCCTGGGCGACCAAGCGCTGCGACGAGTCGGCCGGGATCGTCTACGGCTGGGCCGAGGCCAGCGGGTACGCGACCCCGTTCGTGGCCGACCCGGCCATGCGCAGCCACACCGTGGCCACCGTCGACCTCGACCCGTCGGTCGAGGCGGCGGCGGTGTCGCGGGCGCTGCGGGCCAACGAGATCCTCGACACCGAGTCGTATCGCAAGCTGGGGCGCAACCAGCTGCGCATCGCCATGTTCCCGGCGATCGAGCCGGGAGACCTGGACCGGCTGACCCGGGCGGTCGACTGGCTGGTGGAACGCCTCTAGAGGTGGACCACCGGGCAGGTGAGGGTGCGGGTGATGCCGTCCACCGCCTGGACCCTCGCCACCACGAGCTTGCCCAGGTCGTCGACGTTGCGGGCCTCGGCGCGGACGATCACGTCGTAGGGGCCGGTGACGTCCTCGGCCTGCTGGACGCCCTTGATCTCGGCGATCTCCTTGGCGACCTGGGCGGCCTTGCCGACCTCGGTCTGGATGAGGATGTATGCCGTCACCACAAGCAACGACCTCCTTGATCATGCCGCCGCAACGGCGCGCCCACGGCTGCACCGGGGTCGAAAGGTCTGCGCATGGTACACGGGGGTCCTGGGTGTGCCAAGGGCGGGACAGGGGCCGGTCAGGAAGCGACCGGCCAGGCGTTTCACGAAAGCGCAAGGCTCGGTATGCTTGCCTTCCCCGACCGGGAGCGAGATGGCGGCACGGCAGCGGCGATTCCTCGACCGGCTGGAGGCCGGCGGGCTGCTGGCCGAGGTCGTGGCCGGTCTCGTCAGCCCCCCCGTGCTGGTCCTCGGCATCCCCCGGGGCGGCGTGGTCGTGGCCGCCCGGGTCGCGGCCCGGCTCGGCGCTCCCCTTGACGTGGTCGTGCCCCGCAAGGTCGGCGCCCCCGGCAACCCCGAGCTGGCCGTCGGCGCCGTCGCCGACGGGGTGCAGGCGATCGACGAGCCGGCCGTGCGCCGCCTCGGCCTCGACATGGCCGAGGTCCGGGCCGAGGCCGCCCGCCAGACGGCCGAGGTGGCCAGGCGGACCGCCGCCTACCGCCAGGGCCTGCCCCCGCTCGTCCTGGCCGGCCGGACCGCGGTGCTGGTCGACGACGGGGTGGCGACCGGCTGGACCTGCGCGGCCGCCGCCTCCTACACCCGCCGGGCCGGCGCCGCCCGGGTCGTGGTCGCCGTGCCCGTCGGCCCGGTCGGCCTGGCCGAGCGGTTGCGGCCGGTGGTCGACGAGGTGGTCGTGCTGGTCACCCCGGACCCGTACCTCAACGTCGGCCAGGCCTACGAGCGGTTCCCCCAGGTGGACGACGACGAGGTCCTGCGCTGTCTCCAGGAAGGGCGAGCCCATTCGCCACGCTAGACTGGGGAACTCTCGTCTCCAACGTTGGAGGGCCTAGATGCCGAGCTCGCCACCGTCCGACCTGGGCCTTGCCGCCAAGTCGATCGCCTACCACCCGACCGAGGCCGAGCTTCGGTCCTACACCGACGCCATGCCCCAGGCCCGACAGACCGAGTACGGCAACGTCAACGTCCAGACCAAGGTGGTGTCCCGCTCCAAGGGGTCGACCTACGTGGTCACCGACCGGCCCGGCGAGCACAGCGACCAGACCATCGACCGGGAGGAGGGCGCCCGGCTGGCCGCCCTCCAGGACGAGTACATCCGCGGCCAGGACATGGTGGTGGTGGACGGCTTCGTCGGCCACGCCGGCCCCTACCGCACCCCGGCCCGGCTGATCATCGAGAAGGCCAACGCCAACATCGCCGGCATGCAGCGGTTCCTCTACTACGACCCGGTCGAGGGCGACACCGGCCACGAGCCCGAGATCACCATGATCTACACCCCCAACCTGGCCGCCCCCGGCTACCCGAACGACCGGGTGATCGCCGTCGACCTGGAGGCCGGCGTCACCCGGGTGCTCAACTCCGACTACTTCGGGGAGTCGAAGAAGGGCGGCCTGCGGATGTGGAACCGCAAGGTCTACGAGGGCGGCGGGCTGGCCATGCACGCCGGCTGCAAGGTCATCCCGACCTCCCACGGCGAGAGGACCATGCTGATCGTCGGCCTGTCGGGGACGGGCAAGACGACCACCACCTTCACCAAGCAGAACGGCTCCCAGGCGGTCCAGGACGACTTCATCGGGCTGTTCGCGGGGGGGAAGGTCGTCTCCACCGAGGACGGCTGCTTCGCCAAGACGTTCGCCCTGTCGGCCGAGGACGAGCCGGCCATCCACGGGGCGGTGACCAAGCCCGACGCGTATCTGGAGAATGTCTCCCAGCATGGCGACAAGATCGACTTCTTCGACACCTCCTATACCCAGAACGGCCGGGCCGTGTTCAACATGCGCTCGATCGACAACTACCCGGCCGACCGGGTCCCGCCGGCGTCGTTCCTGCTGATCCTCAACCGCAACGAGAACATCATCCCGGGGGTGGCCCGGCTCAACATCGAGCAGGCGGCCGGCTACTTCATGCTCGGCGAGACCCAGGGCACCTCGGCCGGCGGCAGGGACGAGGAGGGCAAGTCGCTGCGGGTGCCGGGGACCAACCCGTTCTTCCCGCTCCGCCACGAGCAGCAGGGCAACCGGCTGGCCGAGCTGCTGGAGACCCACCCGCTGGAGGTATTCCTGCTCAACACCGGGCGGGTCGGCGGCCCCGAGGACGACGACCGCTCCAAGAAGGTGCGGATCCCGCACTCCTCGGCCATCGTGCGGGCCATCGCCGAGGGCTCCATCACCTGGGACGAGGACCCCGACTTCGGCTACCAGGTCGCCTCCGAGGTGCCCGGCATCGACGACCCCGAGCTGCTCCAGCCCCGCCGGCTGTACGAGCGCCAGGGCCGCTCCGACGAGTACCGCCGCCAGGTCGAGCGCCTCAAGGCCGAGCGGGCCGACTACCTGAGCGAGTTCCCGGGCCTGGACGAGGCCATCGTCAAGGCGGTCTCCTGACCGAGGACCTGAGGCGCATCGGTGAGTTCGGGCTGATCGCCCGGCTCACCGGGGAGCTGGAGCTCGGGCCCGGGGTTGAGGTCGGGGCCGGCGACGACGCGGCCGTGCTCGAGCCCATGCCCGGGCACAAGCTGGTGGTCACCACCGACGTGCTGGTCGAGGGGCTCGACTTCACCGCCGCCCTGTCCGAGCCCGAGGACTGGGGCTGGAAGGCGGTCGCCGTCAACTGCTCCGACCTGGCCGCGATGGGTGCCGAGCCCCGCTGGCTGGTGATCGCGCTGACCGTGCCCGACCCCACCCCGGTGCCGACCCTTGAGCGGGTCTACGCCGGCGTCGGCGAGGCCTGCCGGGCGTTCGGGGCGGCGCTGGTCGGGGGCGACGTCTCCGCCGGCCCGGCCCTGTCGCTGGCCGTGACGGCGCTCGGCGAGGCCGAGCGGCCGGTGCTCCGGTCGGGGGCCCGGCCCGGCGACCGCCTGGCCGTGACCGGCCCGCTCGGGGCCGCCGCGGCCGGGCTGGCCCTGCTCCGGTCGGAGGACCCGGCGGCCAAGGAGCTGCTCGACCGGTTCCCGGGCCTGGCCGCCGCCCACCGCCGGCCCCGTCCGGCCCTGGCCATGGGCCTGGCCCTGGCCCGGGCGGGGGCGTCGGCCATGATCGACGTGTCCGACGGCCTGGCCGGCGACGCCGTCCACCTGGCCGAGTCGTCCGGGGTCGGGGTCGAGGTCCACGACGCCGCCGTCCCCCTCGCCCCCGGGGTCGCCGAGACGGCCGCCCTGCTGGGCCGGGACCCGCTGGAGCTGGCCCTCGGCGGGGGAGAGGACTTCGTCCTCGCCGCCGCCCTCCCCCGCACCGCCGACCTGGGCGGCGTGCTCGACTGCGGCCGCTTCACCCCCGACCAATCGACGCGGGTCCGGGTCACCCCGGCCGGCGTGATGCCATTGGCCGGCCTGGCCTACGACCACTTCCGCCAGGGCTAGCCGGCGGCGAGGACCTCGTCGGCGGCGCGCTCGCCCGACTGCACGGCCCCCTCCATGTAGGAGTTCCAGGCGGTGGCGGTCTCGGTGCCGGCCCAGTGGAGGCGGCCGACGGGCTCGCGCAGGGCCTGGCCGTAGGAGGTCCAGACCCCGGGCGGGAAGTAGCCGGCGTAGCAGCCGCCGCTGTACTCCTCGTCGGCCCAGGACCGCTCCAGCAGCTCCCGCGGCCGGCCGGCCCGCTCGCCGAAGAAGCCGACGAGGGAGGCCAGGATGGTGGCCCGCCGGTCGCCGTGGCTTCGGCGGGCCCAGGCGCGGGCCTGGTCGCCCTCGATGAAGCCGACCAGGACCCCGGGCGACCCGCCCTCGGGGCAGTTGTCGTAGACGACCGCGACCGGGCCGCTGTCGCTGACGGCGAACCCGGACAGTCCATCCTGGCGCCAGAAGGGCTCGTCGTAGATGGCGTGGATCTTGACCACGCTGCCCATCGGCACCCGCTGGGTGAGCTGGCTGCGCCAGCCGGGCATGGCCGGCCGGTAGCCGATCCGCCCGGCGATCGCCGGCGGCACGGCCAGGATCGCCCGCCCGGCGGTCACCGTCCGGTCGCCGGCCTCGACCACCACCCCGGCCTCGCCGTGGCGGACCAGCCGGGCCGGGGCGCCGAGCACGACCCGCTCGCCCAGCGGCTCGGCCAGCCGGATCGAGATGGCCTGGGCGCCCTGGTGGAAGCGGCGCTCCTGGGCGCCCCCGGCGGTGGCGAGCAGCATGGCCATGCTCCCCGCCGAGCGGATGACGAACAGGGTGTGCAGCAGCGACAGCTCGCGGGCCTCGGCGGCCAGCGTCCCCCGGACGATCTCCCGGAGCCAGTTCCGGACACGCTCGGACTCCACCCTGGCCTGGAGCCAGGTCTCGACCGTCTGGGAGTCCCAGGACAGCGCGTCCGTGGCCGTCCAGGGGGCCTCCGGCGGGACCGTGGCCGCCATGGCGTCGAGCTCGCGGATGGCCTGCCCCAGGGCGACCGCGCTCATCGGGTCGCCCTCGTCGAGCGGGTCGCCCTCGTAGCGGTGGGCCTGGCCGTCGCGGACCACGGTGTTGAGCCCCCGCTCCCAGGTCGGGTAGGTGGTGACGCCGACCCGCTCGGCCAGGGTGGCGATGCGGTCGTGGGTCGGCCCGACCCACTGGCCGCCGTGGTCGATCGGGGTGCCGTCGGCGGCGGGCAGGGTCAGGGTCCGCCCGCCGACCCGGTCGCGCGCCTCCAGCACCACCACCTCGGCGCCGGCGTCCACCAGCCGGGTCGCGGCGGCCAGGCCGGCCAGGCCGGCACCGACCACGACGACGTCTGCTGCGGGGGCCACTGCTCTCTCTCCTCGCTCGGATGGCGTCCTGGGGGCCTGCGATGCCAGGGATGCTGCGGCGGTCGGGCGAGTCACGGCCCCTCGCGAGCGCCGAGCGGGATGCGGGCGAATGCTACGAAGGTGCGACGGGAAAACACCAGCGCCGTGTCCGCTTCGCGACGATCTGGTGCCGCCCCGCCCACCGAATGGGTACATTCCTTTCGAGAAAGGGGACGGCATGGCGATCATCGAGGACCGCACGACCCGCGTCCGCACCTTCGACTCGACCAGCCCGGCCACCGGGGAGGTGGTGGGGAGCTTCCCGATGGACGGGCCCGAGCAGGTCGGGGCTGCCGTGGGCCGGGCCCGGGAGGCCCAGCGGGGCTGGGAGGAGCTGGGCTTCGACGGCCGCCGGCGGGCCCTGCTGGCCTACAAGGCGCTGCTGGTCCGCCGCACCGACGAGCTGGTCGCCCTGGTCCACCGGGAGAACGGCAAGCCGCACGCCGACGCCCTGATCGAGGTGCTGATGATCGTCGAGCACCTCGACTGGGCGGCCGGCAACGCCGCCCGGGTGCTGGGGCCGCGCCGGGTCCGGAGCACCCTGGTGCTGGCCAACCACGCCGCCTCGGTCGAGTACCAGCCGCTGGGGGTGGTGGGCGTCATCGGGCCCTGGAACTTCCCGGTGTTCACCCCCCTGGGGTCGGTCGTCTACGCCCTGGCCGCCGGCAACGCCGTTGTCCTCAAGCCGAGCGAGCTGACCCCGGCGGTGGGCTGCTTCCTGGCCGACACCTTCGCCGAGGCCGTTCCCGGCCAGCCGGTGTTCCAGGTGGTGACGGGGGACGGGGCCACCGGCCACGCCCTCTGCCTGGCCGGGGTGGACAAGGTCGCCCTCACCGGGTCGCCGGCCACCGGCCGCAAGGTGATGGCCGCCTGCGCCGAGCGCCTCACCCCGGTGGTGCTGGAGCTCGGCGGCAAGGACGCCATGGTGGTGGACGCCGACGCCGACCTGGACGCCGCCGCCGACCAGGCGGTCTGGGGCGGCATGGCCAACGCCGGCCAGACCTGCCTGGCCACCGAGCGCGTCTACGTGGTCGACGCCGTCTACGAGCCGTTCCTGGAGCGGCTGGTCGAGCGGGCCTCGCGGGTCCGGCCCGGGAGCGGCCCCGACGCCGACTTCGGCCCTATCACCCTGCCCCGGCAGCTGGAGGTCATCCGGCGGCACCTCGACGACGCCTTCGCCCGCGGGGCCAGGGCCCTGGTCGGCGGCCCGGACGCGGTCCGCCCGCCCTACGTCGACCCGGTGGTGCTGGTCGACGTGCCCGCCGACGCCCTGGTCATGCGGGAGGAGACCTTCGGCCCGGTCCTGCCCGTGACCAGGGCCCGCGACGCCGGCCACGCCGTCGCCCTGGCCAACGCCAACCCCTACGGCCTCGGCGCGGCCGTGTTCGCCGGCCGCGGCGCCGGCCGCATCGCCCGGGCCCTGCGGGCGGGCAGCGTCAGCATCAACTCGGTGCTGACCTTCGCCGGCATGCCGTCGCTGCCCATGGGCGGGGTGGGGGAGTCCGGCTTCGGCCGCGTCCACGGCCCCGACGGCCTGCGCGAGCTCTCCCGGGCCAAGGCCGTCAGCCGCCAGCGGCTCCCGCTGCCGTTCGGCATGCAGAGCTTCGACCGCCCCGGCTTCGTGCTCCCCGCCGTCAAGGCGGCCATGAAGCTCCGCCACGGCCGCGCCCCCCGTCCGTAACCAGGGGTCGTCAGCCGAGCTTGCGGTGATCCCAGCTCGACACCCGGGTCGGGTGGAAGCGGATCCCGACCCGCTTGGCCGCCTGGGGGGCGAGGGCGGCGCGCAGGTCCGGACCGGGGGTGCCGCCGTGGCGGACGGCCAGGGCGACGCCGATGTCGAGGACCAGCTCGGGGTCGCGGACCAGCTCGGCGTCGCACTCCATGCTCACCCCGCGCAGCTCCTGGTAGGTCGTGCCGGTCTCGGTCAGCAGGGTGGCCCGGGGGTCGCGCTCCAGGTTGCGGGCCTTCTGGGAGGCGGCGTAGGTCCAGCAGTCGAGGCGCCCGCCCGCCGGCACGTACCACAGGGCGACCAGGTGGGGCCGCCCCCCGGGGCCGATGGTGGCGCAGGTCACCGTGCGCTGGGCGTCCAGGAAGGCGGCCAGCTCGGCCTCGCTCATGCGGATCTGGCGGCGGCGGTCCATGCCGGAAGTCTACGGCCGCGACGCTGGTAGCCTGGCCCGATCGTTCCAGGGAGGAGGTGACGGCGGTGCCGGTGCCCGCGCGCGTGCTCACCATCGCCGGTTCCGACTCCGGCGGCGGGGCCGGGATCCAGGCGGACCTCAAGACGTTCCTGGCCCACGGCGTCCACGGCATGTCGGCCGTCACCGCCGTGACCGTGCAGAACTCCATCGGGGTGCAGGGCTTCTACGAGCTGGAGCCCCGGGCCGTGTTCGAGCAGATCGAGTCGGTGGCCACCGACATCGGGGTCGACGCGGCCAAGACCGGGATGCTGGCCTCGGCTCCGATCATCGAGGCCGTTGCCGGGGCCGTCGAGCGCTTCGGCCTGCCCAACCTGGTGGTCGACCCGGTGGCGGCGTCCAAGCACGGCGACCCGCTGCTGCGTCCCGACGCCGTCCAGGCCCTGCGCGAGCGGCTGGCCCCACTGGCCACCGTCATCACCCCCAACCTTGGCGAGGTGAAGGTCCTGACCGGGGTCGAGGTGCGCGACCGGGGCGACCTGCTCGCCGCCGCCCGGGCGGTGCACGAGCTGGGGCCGCGCTGGGTGCTGGTCAAGGGCGGGCACCTGCCTGGCGGTCACGCCGTAGATCTGTTATTCGACGGCGGCCACGCGGTCGAGCTGACCGCCCCCCGCCTGGCCACCCCGCACACCCACGGGACCGGCTGCACCCTGGCCTCGGCCATCGCCGCCAACCTGGCCTCCGGCCTGGACGTGGCCACCGCCGTCCAGGAGGCCAAGCGCTACCTGTCGGGGGCGATCGCCGGCGGCTTCCCGCTCGGCAAGGGCATCGGCCCCACCGACCACGCCTGGCGGTTCCGGGCCGCCGGCCTGCTCCGCCCCGGCGGCCCCAGCCACCCCACGCCCGTGCCCTGGCCGTACGGGCCCAACCCCTACGAGGGCTGACTCCATGGCTTCACGCAAGGCGACGCTGGTGGCCAGGGCCCTGGTCGTCCACGACGGCAAGGTGCTGGCCGCCCACCACCGCCACGCCAGCGGCGACGACTTCTGGTGCCTGCCCGGCGGCAAGGCCAAGCCTGACGAGCGGGTCGAGGACGCGGCCCGGCGCGAGCTGCTGGAGGAGACCGGCCTGCCCATCGGCCTGGCCGGCGTTCTCTGGCTCCAGGACCTGGTCGACGAGGACGAGTTCGTGGTCGTGTTCGCCGGCTGGCTGGCCGCCGGCCACGACGGCGTCCTCGACATCGAGCCCAACCCGTCCGGGGACCGGAACCTGGCCGAGGTCGCCTGGAAGACCCCCGAGGAGCTGCTGGCCGGCGACTTCCGCCCCGAGGGCCTGCTCAAGCTGCTCGACCTCGGCAACCTCCCCGAGCTGTCCCGGCCCGAGGTCTCCTAGGGCGAGAACCGCAGGCCCTGCCGTTCGACGACGGTCGCCGGCTAGCCACCCTCGCCGACGGCCGGCTCGCGGCGCAGCAGCTCGGCCAGGGTGTCGTTGACCTCGGCGGGGGAGAGGCCGCCGGCGACCAGCCGCTCCGGCTCCAGCGGGCGCAGGCGCTGGCAGAAGGCGATCGCCTCCTCGACCGGCCCGGGGTCCAAGGGCCGCTCGTCGATCAGCTCGAACAGGGCGTCCTCGGCGTCGGCGTAGCGCCCCAGCGCCTCCAGCACCCTGGCTGTGGCCAGGCGCTGGGCCGCCGACAGTTCCAGCTCCCCGGCCCGGTCCAGCAGCTCGCCGGCCAGCCGCTGGTCGAGCAGCCGCTCGGACCGCGCGGCCAGGCAGCCGGCCAGGGCGAGGGCCCGCCGGTAGCGCAGCGCCGCCTCCCCGGGCTGGCCGGCCCCCTGGTACAGGTCGGCCTCGGCCTTGAGCAGCTCGAGGGCCAGCGCCACCCGCCGCAGGTCCGGGTTCGACCCGGAGGTGAGCAGGTCCACCAGCTGCCCGTCGTCGAGCACGGCCACGACCCGGCTCCCGACCCCGATCAGCGGCTTGTACGCCTCGTCGAACATGCCCAGCGCCTCGTCCCCCCGCCCGGCCTTGGCCAGCCCCATAATGGCGGCGAGCATCCGCCCGACCTGCTCGATCTGGCGCATCAGGTAGTCGCGCTGGTACAGGGGTACCCCTCCTCGCCGGGACGGCCGGGCATCGCCAGTATGGCGGTCAGCGACACTGAGAGGAGCCCATGAGCGACCACGAACGGCCGGAGGTTCCCCCGGCGCTGCGGCGGCTGGCCGCCTGGAGCTGGCGGCTGCTGGTCGTGCTGGCCGCCGCCGGGCTCGTGCTCTACCTGTTCATCCTGCTCAAGGTCATCGTCGTGCCGGTGATCGTGGCCCTGTTCCTGGCCACCCTGCTGGTCCCCCTGGTGGACTGGCTCCAGGCCCGCGGCTGGAAGCACCTGCCGGCGGTGCTGGCCGTCTTCGGCGGGGCCGTGCTGCTGATCGCGGCCATCATCGCCGGGTTCGTCCCGCTGATCGGCAACGAGCTGGAGACGCTGCGCCAGCGGGCCGATGAGGGCGTGGCCGAGGTCCAGCGCTACATCGCCTCACGCCCGTTCGGGCTCAGCGAGGCCGACCTCAACCGCTATCTGGACCAGGCCCGCGAGCGCTTCACCGAGAACTCGAGCGGCCTGACCCGGGGCGCGGTCGCGGGCGTGACCGTGGTCGGGGAGGTCGTCACCGGGCTGATCCTGTGTCTGTTCCTGACCTTCTTCTTCGTCAAGGACTCCGAGCGCTTCACCCGCTGGATCCTCGACTTCGCCGGCCGCCACCGCGAGGCCCACCTGCGCGAGATCGGCACCCGCTCGGCCATCGCGGTCAGCGGGTATCTGCGCGGCCAGGCCACCGTGGGCCTGGTCGACGGCCTGTTCATCGGGATCGGGCTGGCGGTGCTGGGCGTCCCCTTGGTCGTCCCGCTGGCCTTCTTGACCTTTGTGGCCGCGTTCCTGCCGCTGGTCGGCGCGTTCGTCGCCGGCGCCCTGGCCGCTCTGGTCGCCCTGGTCACCAAGGGCCTGACGACCGCCCTGCTGGTGGTCGGCCTGACGGTGCTGGTGCAGCAGCTGGAGGGCCACCTGCTGGCCCCGCTGCTGCTGGGCCGGGCGGTGTCTCTGCACCCGGTGGTGATCATCCTCGCCCTGGCCGCCGGGGCCATCCTCGGCGGCATCATCGGGGCGTTCCTGGCCGTGCCGATCGCCGCCGTGGTCACCGCCGTCGGCACCTACCTGCGCGGCGAACCGGCCGGCGAGCCCGCGGACGCGGGCGAGCCGGAACCCGAGACCAGCGGCCGGACGTGAGGCCTGGCGAGCCCCATCTCAGGTGACCCCGGAGGGTCGGAGCGTCTCGGGGGTTCGCAGGATCAGGGCCAGCGCGACCGCCGTGGGCACCGCGGCCAGAACGAACGCCCAGCCGAACCCGACCACCGGGACCGCCCAGCCCGCCAGGAGCGGCCCCACGGTGAACCCGAGGTCGCCGCAGAACCGGAACACGCCCACGGCGGTCCCTGACACCTGGGCCGGCGCGACGTCGGACAGCATCGCGCCCGGCGGCACTCCGGCCGCGCCCGACATCACGCCGAGCACCGCCAGCACCACACCGAGCAGCAGTGGGGTCGGGGCCAGACCGATCGCGGCGGTGGCCACGGCCAGCCCGGCGAGCGCCGGCACCAGCACGGGCTTGCGGCCGCGCTGGTCGGCGACGCTGCCGGCCGGGTAGAGGACCACGAGCTCGGCCGTCAGCGCGATCGCGAACAGCACCCCGATCCCCACCGTCGACAGCCCGAGCACGTCACTGGCGAACAGTGGGACGAGGGTGTCGAACACCACCGCCACCATCCACAGGTAGGCGAAGTTCGTCACCACCACCGGGACCAGCCCGGGAGTCCGCAGCAGCCGGGCCAGGCCGCCGCCCTCGGCGGAGGTCGGCCGGGGGATGCCCTCGGCCGGCGCCGGGCCGGGCCGGGCGGCGGAGTCGAGGACCAGCCACAGGACGGCGGCCATGGCCACCACCACAGCGTTGACGAGCAACGGCCCGGCCAGGCCGAGGCGGTGGGCGACCACGCCACTGGCGGCCCCGCCGGCCACGAAGCCGGTGTTGAACGCGCCGTAGAAGATCCCCAGGGTGCGGGCCATCTGCTGGGTCGGGACGACCCGTAGCACGCGGGTGTACAAGGCGGCCAGGGCGATGGCCGAGCCGACCCCGGCGGCCGCCCAGGCGGCCACCGCCATCGCGAAGCTGGAGGCGATCCCGGTCAGCGCGGAGCCGGCCGCGATCACCGCCAGCCCACCCGCCGCCGTGGCCCGCTCGCCAAGGCGGTCGACGATCCGACCCGCGGCCAGGTCGAAGACCAGACGGGCCAGGCCGTAGGCCGACACCAGCAGGCCCACGGCGCCGTAGCCGACGCCGAAGGACCGGGCGAACAACGGCAGGATCGGCAGGACCAGCCCCGCCCCCGCCATCACGATGAAGACGACCAGGACCACGGCGATGACACGGCGGTCCGACAGGATCGTCCCGATCCCGGCCTGTGGCTCCTGGTCCGGGCCCGCTAGACCGCCCGGCGGACCTTGTTGGCCTTGATGCAGGAGGTGCAGACGTTGCGGCGGCGCGGCGTCCGACCTTCCAGGATGCGGATGCGCTGGATGTTGGGGTTCCAGCGCCGCGGGCTCCGCTTGTGGGAGAAGCTCACCTTCATGCCGAAGCCCGGGTGCTTGCCGCAGATGTCGCAGACGGCGGCCATCGTCGAAGGACCTTCCTCAAGAGTGGGGTTGCGCGAGTTCACGAGCGCCGGGAGAGGGTAGCACGGGCTCGTCCGAGGCCGCACCTATACTGGGCCGGTGGCCGAGACCCGAGCTCCCGACCCGCTCGGCACCCCGCTGGCCAAGGCCCCCGGGGTGTCGGCGCCGCTGGCCAGGACCCTGGAGGAGTCGTTCGGCTACCGCACCGTCCGTGACCTGCTGGAGCACTACCCGCGGCGCTACCTGACCAGGGGCGAGCTCACCGACCTGGCCCACGCCAAGAAGGGCGCCGAGGTCACCCTCGTCGGCACCGTCCGCAACCTGGCCAAGAAGCAGCCCCGGCGCAACCTCCGCATCCTCGAGGTCCGGGTGGTCGACGACAGCGGCGCCTGGGTCTGCACCTGGTTCAACCAGCCCTGGCACGCCCAGAAGCTGACCGTGGGCACGGTCGCCGCCTTCTCGGGCAAGCTCGCCTGGAAGGCCGGCCGCCTCGGCATGGCCAACCCCGGCTACGAGGTCCTGCGCGAGGGCGACGACCCCGAGGGGTTCGCCAACGAGGTCATCCCCGTCTACCCGGCCAGCAAGGAGGTCTCCTCGGGCCGGATCCGCCGGGCCGTCGGCGCCCTCCTCGACCGCTACGGCGACGTCCCCGACTTCGTGCCCGAGCCGCTGCGCCGGGCCCACGGCCTGCCCGGCCGGGCCGGCGCCCTTGAGGCCATCCACCGCCCCGGCGACCGCAAGGAGGCGACCCGGGCCCGCGACCGCCTGGTCTACGACGAGCTGTTCGTCCTCCAGGTCGGCCTGGCCCTGCGCCGCCGCGCCCAGGAGGCCGGCCAGCACGGCCAGCCCCTCCAGACCGACGGCGACCTCACCAAGCGCCTCCTGGCCAGCCTCCCCTACCAGCTCACCGGCGCCCAGTCCCGGGTCATGGCCGAGATCGGCGCCGACCTGTCCCGTCCCAAGCCGATGCACCGTCTCCTCCAGGGGGAGGTCGGCAGCGGCAAGGCCCAACCCATCCACTCGCTGGTGCTCACGCCGAGCGGATTCAAGCGGATGGGTGCCATCGAGGTCGGTGACGAGGTTGTCAACCCGACGGGGGAGATCACCGTCGTGACCGGCGTGTTCCCCCAAGGCCTCCGTGACACCTGGCGGGTGGTGTTCTCGGACGGCACCAGCGCCGAGTGCGACGACGAGCATCTGTGGCTGGTCAAGACGTCCTGCGGTTGGCACCGGGGCGACACGCCGCATGTCAGGACGACCCGCGAGCTGCGACGCGATCTCACCAAGAGGAACGGCTCCTCCAAGTGGTACATCCCGGTGGCGGCCGCCGCCGAGCTGGAGTGCGGCGAGGAGCGTCCGATGGACCCCTACCTCCTCGGGCTGCTCCTCGGCGACGGCTCCTTCCGGGCGAATCTGATGATCTCGACGGCTGACCAGGAGATCGTGGAGGCCGTTGCCGAGGCGCTACCGCCGGACTGCTACCTCAAGCGCGAGCCGTCCAGGCCGTACGACTACCTCATCCGACGTCGGTTCCGGACGAACCAGTACGACCCACATCCGGTGGCTGCCGCCCTGAAGCGGCTCGGCCTGCGTGGCGCGCGCTCTCGCGACAAGCACGTCCCTCGGGCCTATCTGATCGCTCCGAGCAAGGTGCGCCACGCGGTGCTGCAGGGGCTGCTCGACACCGACGGCACGCTCAACGCAGAGCAGGGCAGCAACGTCACCTTCCTCTCGGCGTCCCGGCAGCTCGCTGCCGACGTTCAGTGGCTGGTCGCGTCCCTCGGGGGCGTCGCTCGGCTCCGTCCGGTCAAGAAGGTAGGCGAGGTCCACTTCCTCGTCAGTGTCCGGCTCCCGAACGAGTACCCCCCGTTCCGGCTGCGCCGGAAGGCCGAGCTGCTGCGGCCGCCGACGAAGTACCATCGGTTCCGGCGGGCGATCCGCAGGATCGAGCACGTCGGCCTCAGGCCCGTCCAGTGCATCTCGGTCGCGCATCCGAACCAGCTCTACGTCACCGATCATTTCGCGGTCACCCATAACACGGTGGTGTCCCTCTGGGCCCTGCTGTGCGCGGTGCAGTCGGGGATGCAGGGAGCGATCATGGCCCCGACCGAGGTGCTGGCCGACCAGCACGGCATCAACCTCCGGGGGCTGCTGGAGCCGCTGGGGGAGGGCGGGGGGCTGTTCGGGGGGCCGCGGGTCGAGGTGCTGACGGCGGCCACCACCGGGGCGGCCCGGCAGCGGATCCTGGACGGGGTGGCCGCCGGCGAGGTCGACCTGCTGGTCGGCACCCACGCGCTGCTGTCGGAGGGGGTGGAGTTCCGGCGGCTGGGCGCGGTCGTGGTCGACGAGCAGCACCGCTTCGGCGTCCACCAGCGGGTGCGGCTGCGCGAGAAGGGCGACAGCCCGCACGTGCTGATCATGACCGCGACCCCGATCCCGCGGACGCTGGCCCTGACCCTGTACGGCGACCTGGACGTGTCCACCCTTGACGAGCTGCCGCCGGGCCGGACCCCGATCGCCACCCACGTGGTCGCCGACGCCACCCTGCGGGAGCGGGCCTATACGCGGGTCCGGGAGGAGGTGGCCGCCGGCCACCAGGCGTACGTGGTCTGCGCCCTCAAGGACGAGTCGGACAAGGTCGAGGTCCGCTCGGCCAAGGCCGAGGCCGAGCGGCTCCGGGCCGAGGTCTTCCCTGATCTACAACTCGGGCTGGTCTACGGCGACATGCCGGCCCGCGAGAAGGAGGCGACCATGGACCGCTTCCGGGCCGGCGAGGTCGACGTGCTCGTCTCCACCACCGTGATCGAGGTCGGCGTCGACGTGCCCAACGCCACCGTGATGCTGATCGAGGACGCCGACCGCTTCGGCCTGTCCCAGCTCCACCAGCTCCGGGGGCGGGTCGGGCGGGGCCGGGCCCCCGGGCTGTGCATCCTGTTCGCCGACCCCCTGACCGACGAGGGCCGGGCCCGCATGGACGCCATCGCCCGCACCAACGACGGCTTCGAGCTGGCCAACGAGGACCTGCGCATCCGCGGCGAGGGCACCGTGTTCGACGCCCGCCAGTCGGGCCTCTCCGACCTCAAGCTGGCCCGCCTGGTCGAGGACTTCGACTGGGTCCGGCGGGCCCGGGCCGACGCCTTCGCGCTGGTCGAGGCCGACCCGGAGCTGGCCGGCCCCGACCACCGGCGGCTGCGCCAGGAGGTGCTGGCCCGCCTCGGCGACGGCCGCGCCGAGTGGCTGGCCCGCGGGTAGCACAAACCCCCCATACGCACTACGCTCCCGCCATGTCGAGCGACGACCGTGGCTGGTCGGACGAGGACCAGCTCGTCCAGTACCTGGCCGAGTTCGGCTTCAACCGCAACGAGGCCCGGATCTACCTGGCCGCCCTCGGCCGTCCGCCGCTGCGGGTCGCCGAGCTGGCCGAGCTGGGCGACGTCAACCGGCCCAAGGCCTACGACGCCCTGCGCCAGCTGGTCGACAAGGGGCTGTTCTCGGAGGTCAGCGGGTCGGGGCACGGCCAGGTGGCCCGCTTCCAGGCCGCCGACCCGATGCTGGTCGTGCAGCGCCTGCGCCACCAGAGCGCGCTCGAGCAGGCCGACCGGGTCCAGGACACCGCGCTGCTGGTCGCCGACCTGTTCGCCCGCTACTACGAGGCCCCCCAGGGCGACGACCCGTTCGAGTACGTGGAGCTGATCCGCAACTCCGACGCCGCCTGGGCCCGCCGCGACGCCATCACCGCCGGCGCCGAGAAAGAGGTCGTCCAGGCCCGCCGGATGACCCCGCCGGGGACCGGGCCGCGGGCCGGCGACGAGGTCGGCGTCCGCGAGGGGGTCAGCTACCGGGCCCTGTACGAGACCGGGTTCCTCGACTTCCCGCAGTTCGTGGCCCGGCTGGCCGAGCGCGAGCAGCGCGGCGAGCAGATCCGCTTCGTCGACAAGGTGCCGGTCGGCCTGACCGCCGTCGACCGCCGCAAGTGCCTGCTCAGCCTCAACCCGACCGGGCTGGTCAGCGGGCAGGGGAGCTGGGTCGTGCTGGAGCAGCCGGCCCTGGCCCACCTGCTCACCGACGCCTTCGACCTGCTGTGGGACTCGGCCACGCCAGGTCCCCTCCAGTAGCTGGGCAACCTTCTTGACTTCGCCCTGAACCGTGCCTACTGTTGCGGCTCGCTCCTGTTGTCCCCTCTGGGAAGGACAGATCGCTGACCCAGTCCGATGACTCGGATCTGATCGACCGGCTCGTCCGACATGGCCTCGGCCAGGGCGAGGCCCGCTGCTACGTCGGCATGCTGGCCCAGCGGGCGTTCAAGGTCAGCGAGGTCGCCGCCGAGGCCGGCCTGCCAAGGTCGCGGGCGTACGAGCTGATCCGTTCGCTGGTCCGCTTCGGGCTCTGCACCGAGGTGGCCGGAGGCAGCGGGGTCGCCCGCTTCCGGGCCGTCCCGCCCAACGAGGCCATCGGCCGGCTGGAGGCGTCCAAGGCCGAGCAGGCCCGCCGGCGCGACCGGGCCCTCACCGGCCTGGCCGAGGCGCTCACCCTCCGCACCGGCCCGACACCCGGGGCCGGCGAGGAGCCGCTGGAGATGCTGCGCCGCCGCGAGCAGCTCCTCGGCGTCATGGCCACGGAGGTCTGCCGGGCCCGCCAGGAGGTGCTGACGATCGTCAACACCTCCTGGGAGCCGGCCGACTGCCCGGGGATGCGCGACCGCCTGGCCGCCGGGGTCCGCTTCCGCACCATCTTCGACCGCGACTCCCTGGAGCACGACCCGCACCGGGAGTGGGTGGCCGCCTTCGCCGACGACGACGGGTTCGAGGTCCGGGTCGTCGACCGCGTCGAGACCCTGTACCTGCTCGTCGACCGGTACGTCGTGCTCCTCAACCTGACCGTCCCGGGCTCCGGGTCGCCCGGCAGCCATGCCGAGAGCCTGCTGATGCGCCACGCCGGCCTCGGCGAGATCCTCCACGACGCCTTCGAGCGCACCTGGGTGCAGGGCGCCCCTTTTGAGCAGGCCCTCGAGGCGGACGGCGCACCCGCCCTCGTGGGCGCAACGGCCAGCGCGCGCGGCCACGCCCCGATCCGGTGGCGCGGTTCGCACGCCAGCAACGGCCGCTCGGCCTCGTCTGGCTGAGCCGGCCCGACCGGTTGGACGGCGGGGGAACGGCCTTGGCCCCCCCGGGCTAAGTACCCCGCCGCCAGCCACTCAGGGGGGAGCGTGCGGGTCGTCGGAGGCCGCCTCGGCGGCCGCCGCCTGCGGGCCGTCCCGGGGCGGGACACGCGGCCGACCAGCGACCGGGTCAGGGAGGCGCTGTTCGGGGTCCTCGGCGACCGGGTCGAGGGGGCGCGGGTGCTCGACCTGTTCGCCGGGACCGGGGCGCTGGCCATCGAGGCGCTGTCGCGCGGGGCCGCCTCGGCGGTGCTGGTCGAGCAGGCCGCCCCGGCGGTGACGGTGATCCGGGCCAACCTGGACGCCCTCGGCCTGGGCGGCGTGGCCACGGTGCGCCGCACCCGGGCCGAGACCTACCTCCGGACCCAGCGGGACGGCCCCTTCGACCTGGTCCTGCTCGACCCGCCCTATGCGGCCCCGGTCGGCCTGGTCGCCGGCCTGCTCGGCCGCCTGGCCCGCACCGCCCTGGCCCCGGAGGCGGTGGTCGTGGTCGAGGCCGCCGCCCGCGCCGAGGCCCCGCCCTGGCCGCCGGGCCTGACGCCCGAACGCCCCCGCCGCTACGGCGACACCGCGTTGCACCTCGCCATCCTTGATGCTCCGGGGGGCTAGGCTTGAGCCCCCCGGGCCCCCAGTTGGGTACCCTTGACCTGAGCCCGACCCCCAGCCAGGAGACCCCGACCCGTGCGGACCGCTTGCTGCCCCGGCACCTACGACCCGGTCACCAACGGCCACCTCGACATCGTGGCCCGGGCGGCCAGGTGCTTCGACCGGGTGATCGTGGCCGTGCTCATCAACCCGGCCAAGCAGCCGCTGTTCACCCTCGAGGAGCGGCTGGCCATGCTCAAGGAGGCGACCGAGCCGATGGGCTCGGTCGAGATCGACGCCTTCTCCGGCCTGCTGGTCGACTACGCCAGGCGGCGCGAGGTCACCGCCATCGTCAAGGGCCTGCGGGCGGTCTCGGACTTCGACTACGAGCTCCAGATGGCGCAGATGAACTACCGCCTGGCCGGGGTCGACACCATGTTCATGACCACCAACCCGACCTGGTCGTACCTCAGCTCCAGCCTGGTCAAGGACGTGGCCAGGCACGGCGGCGACGTCACCGGGCTGGTGCCCGACTTCGTGGTGGCCAGGCTGCGCGAACGCGCCCAGCAGCCACCCGCCTGACGCGCTCCGACCGTCCGCCTTCTGCTACCCTGATACGCTGCGGTGAGTCCCACCGTCGTTTTTGTGTGCCCCTCACACGCCCCAGGCGCCATCACCTCGGATTGTCATGTTCATGAGCAAGCACGTCACAGCACCGGCGCTCGCGGTCGACGTCCGCGAGCTGCTCCAGAAGCCCGGGGCGCACCGCCACGTGGTGGTGGGCGCCCCCCTCGACGACCTGGCGACCCCGGTCGCCTCGGTCCCGCCCGACCGGCCCGTCACCGTCGACGCCGAGGTCGAGAGCGTGGTCGAGGGGCTGCTGGTCACCGGCAAGGTCAGCGCCACCGCGGTGGTCCGCTGCGTCCGCTGCCTGCGCGACCTTGACCATGAGGTGGAGGTCGAGGTGCGCGAGCTGTTCGCCCTCGAGCCCGGCGAGGACGAGGACGAGGGCTACGCCGTGCTGCCCGACGACCGCCTGCCCCTCGACACCATGGCCAGGGACGCGCTCGTGCTCGCCTTCCCGGCCTTCCCGCTGTGCCGCCCCGACTGCGCCGGCCTCTGCCCCGTCTGCGGCGCCGACCGCAACAGCACCGACTGCGGGCACGGCGGGGCCGACGACATCGATCCCCGCTGGGCCGGCCTGGCCGACCTGCGCACAAGCATCCAGGAGGAAGACGATGCCCGTCCCCAAGCGTAAGACCCCGCGGGCCAAGACCCGGCACCGCCGGTCCCATTGGAAGTCGGTGGCCCCGACCTACGCGTCGTGCCCCCAGTGCCGGCAGGCCAAGCTGCCGCACACCGTCTGCCAGAACTGCGGGTACTACGGTGGGCGTCAGGTCGTTGAGGTCGAGTAAGCGACAGCCGATCGAGAAGGCCCTCGGCGTCCGCTTCGGCGGCGAGGAGCTCTACGTCTGGGCCTTCACCCACCGCTCCTTCGCCTACGAGAACGGCGGCCTGCCCACCAACGAGCGGCTCGAGTTCCTCGGCGACGCCGTCCTCGGCCTGGTCGTCACCGACATCATCTACCGCGCCTTCCCCGAGCTGCCCGAGGGCCAGCTGGCCAAGCTGCGGGCGGCCACGGTGAACATGAACGTGCTGGCCGAGGTGGCCCGCGAGCTCGGCGTCGGCGACGCCGTCCGTCTGGGCCGGGGCGAGGAGCTCTCGGGCGGGCGGGACAAGTCCTCCATCCTGGCCGACACCCTCGAGGCCGTGCTCGGGGCCATCTACCTCGACAAGGGCCTGTCCCGGGCGGCCGCCCTGGTGCGGCGGCTGTTCGAGCACCGGGTGATGGAGGCGGCCGGGCGCGGGGCCGCCCTCGACTACAAGACCTCCCTGCAGGAGCTGGCCGCGTCCAGCCTCGGCGGGATGCCCTCCTACGCCATCGAGGAGGAGGGCCCCGACCACGCCAAGCGGTTCACGGCCACCGTCTCGGTCGCCGGCACGGCCTACGGCAGCGGCAAGGGCCGCTCCAAGAAGGAGGCCGAGCAGCAGGCGGCCCGTGAGGCGTTCGAGTCCCTGGCCGCCGACCGCATGGTCAGCGGCACCGGCGACGCCGGGACCGATCCACCGAGGCACCCCTCCGGGGTTCCCCGGATCCCTCCGGTCGACGTGGTCCCCGCCGAATCTCCTGCGCCCCCGCCAGCGGGCGAGTAGTGCCCGAGCTCCCCGAGCTGGACGTCCTGGCCGAGAACCTGGCGGCCCGGCTGGCCAAGGCCAGGGTGGCCGCGGTCCGGGTCGTCTCGGTGGCCGCCCTCAAGACCTTCGACCCCCCGATCGACGCCCTGGTCGGCCTGGCCGTCACCGGGGCCGGCCGCCGGGCCAAGTACGTCTGGCTCGAGCTGGGCGAGCTGCGCCTGGTCATGCACCTGTCGCTCGGCGGCCGCCTGGTCCTGGGGCCCAAGCCGGCCCCGCGCAAGACCGCCGTGCTCACCGTCGACCTCGACGACGGCCGGGTCCTGTCCATGACCGAGGGCGGCACCCAGCGCCGGGCCGCCGTCTGGCTGGTCGACGACGTCGAGAAGGTCCCGCCCCTGGCCGGCCTCGGCCCCGAGCCGCTCGACCCCGGCTTCACCACCGAGCGCCTGGCCGCCATCCTGGCCGAGGGCGGCCACACCCTCAAGGGCATGCTCACCGACCAGCGGGCCATGGCCGGGGTCGGCAACGCCTGGAGCGACGACGTGCTCCACCGGGCCCGCATGTCGCCCTTCGCCCGCCCCGAGCGCCTCGACCCGTCCGAGGTCGAGCGCCTCCACACCGCCCTGGTCGGCGTCCTCACCGAGGCCCGCGCCACCCTGGCCTCCCAGGTCGGCGACGAGGTCGTGATCCCCAAGGCCTCCGAGCGCCTGTTCGCCGTCCACGGCCGCGCCGGCGCCGCCTGCTACGTCTGCGGCGACACCATCCGCTCGGTCTGGATGGGCGAACGCGAGACCTCCTACTGCCCGACCTGCCAGACGGGCGGCCGGGTCCTGGCCGACCGCCGCCGGTCCCGCTTCCTCCGCTAGAATGCCAGCGTCCGGCCCGGGGACGCTCGGGCGAGGCGGCCCGCCGGAGGAGCCTGTGCCCGAGTTGCCGGAGGTCGAGACCCTCCGCCAGGACCTCGACAAGGAGGTCGGCGGCCGGAAGGTCAAGGCGGTCGAGGTCAGGGCGGCCAAGGTGGTGCGCCGCCACCGCAACCGCCGGGAGTTCGCCGACCGGCTCGTTGGCCGCAAGCTCGGCGCCGCCGCCCGCATCGGGGACCTGCTCCTGCTGGGCCTGGACGGCGGCCCGGAGACGGCCGCGCTGGTGATCGACCTCGGCCCCGGCGGGCGGCTGCTCAAGCAGCGCAGCGCCGCCCCGGTCGAGCGCCAGACCGACGCCGTGCTCAGCTTCTCGGTCGGCGGCGACCTGCGCGTCCTCGGCCTCGGGGAGGACGGCGAGCTGTTCCTGGCCGGCAACGACGACCTGGAGGAGCTGGCCGACCGGTGGCGCGGCGCCATCGACCCGCTGGCCGACGCCCTGGCCTGGCAGGCCCTCGGCGCCCGGCTCGGGGCCAGGCAGGAGCGGCTGCGCACCCTGCTCACCGACCCGGCGTTCGTGACCGGCATCGGCCCGGTCTACGCCGACGAGATCCTCTGGGCCGGCGGGCTGCGCTGGGACCGGGACTCCTCCAGCCTGACCGCCCAGGAGGTGCGCCGGCTCCACCGGGCGATCCAGGAGGTGGTCCAGGAGGCCGTGCGCCTGCGCGGGGTCTCGGTGGGGGAGACCCCCTGGCTCGACCTCCACGGCGGCAAGGGCGAGTTCGAGCCCCAGCTCAGCGTCTACCAGCGGGAGGGCCAGCCGTGCCGCCGCTGCCGCACCCCCCTGGTCCACGAACGCATCGAAGGCGGGCAGACCACGTACTATTGCCCCAAATGCCAGAGCTGAAGCCCCGCTCGACCGCTCCCGCCGCCGTGGCCGCGCTGCTCGCGATGGTCCTGGCGCTGGCCGGCTGCGGCGGGCCCGACCCGGCCCCGCCGCCCCCGCTCGACCCCGCCGCCGGCCCCCCGGCGCCGACGACCACGGCCGCCCCCGCCGCCGGCGAGGTCCAGCTGGGCAACGCCCCCGCCTACGTCGCCCTGGCCGTCAAGGACGTGACCGTCAAATCGAAGCCCGGCAAGGGCGACATCGTGGCCGTGTTCCCGCAGGCCCTGCCCTGGGGGAGCCCGACCCCGTTCCTGATCGACCACGCCCGGCGCACCGCCACCGGGGAGACGTGGCTCAAGGTGCTGCTGCCCCGGCGGCCCAACGGCTCCAGCGGCTGGGTCCAGCGCGAACAGGTCCGGATCAAGCCGGTGGCCCACGAGGTCGTGGTCGACCTCTCCTCGCGCACCGCCAGCCTCCTCCGCGGCCGCAAGAAGCTGCGCAGCTTCCGGGTCGGGGTCGGGACCGCGGGCACGCCCACCCCGACCGGGCGGTTCTACGTGACCGTGAAGCTCAAGCCGCCGCAGATCTCGGCGGCCGCCTACGGGGCCTGGGCCCTGGGGCTGTCCGGCTACTCCGAGGTCCACCAGAGCTTCGGCACCGGCGACGGCCAGATCGCCCTCCACGGGACCTACAAGCCGTGGCTGCTGGGCCGGCCGGTGTCCAACGGCTGCGTGCGCATGGACAACGAGACCATCACCCTGCTGGCCGAGACGCTGCCCCTTGGCACCCCGGTCACCATCCAGGCATGAGCGCGCTCCGGCTCAAGGCCGTCATCCGGGGCGAGGTCCAGGGCGTGGGCTTCCGCTGGGCCGTGCAGCGCCAGGCCGGGCAGCTCGGGCTCACCGGCTACGCCGAGAACCTGCCCGACGGGTCGGTCCGGGTCGAGGCCGAGGGCGATCCCGACCGGCTCGACCAGCTCGAGTCGTTCCTGCGCGAGGGCCCGCGCTGGGCCGAGGTCGAGTCGCTCGACAGCCAGCGGATCCCGGCCACCGGCGAGTTCCACTACTTCGAGGCGCGGTAACCGGACGGCGGTTTCGTCGCGATGGACTCGCTTGGCGCCTCCATACGGACGTGTTATAGTCCGCTTGTGAAATCAGTCCTCTGGGACCGCCCGGACGCGGTAACTGCTCGGCCCGGCTGCATCGGGCAGGGTCACGCACACGTTTTGGGCCTTCCTCTCCCAGGGTACAAACCGTAAGTAGTCGTCGGCCGTTCCGCACGGCGCTGGACGACCCTTGTGGCCTGCCAGTCCAGCGGACAAGAGCGCAGCGGTAACCCCGAAGCCGCTGCAGTGGGAGGAGCTTCCCGGATGTCGAAGGCGCTCATGGGCTACGTAGGTCAGCCGCCCGCGTACATGATCCTGCGGGAGCTGAATGCCCTCAAAGCGCGTGTCGCCGAGCTCGAGCGGCACCTCGCGGTAGCGGAGCAGGAGCTCGCCCTTCGCGAGGTCGAGGACTTCCGCCCCTCGACCACCAAGGAAGCGGCCCTGGCCTAGCCAGGGTTTCGTCTATTTCGGGGCCTCCCGCGGGAGGCCCCGAACGTTCGCCCCATCGGCGCCGACATCCCCGGGATCGTCCGATCCCCGTGCTAGCATCAGCCGGCCTGATGTTCCTCAAGTCGCTGACCCTGCGCGGGTTCAAGTCGTTCGCCGAGAAGACCACCCTGGACTTCGAGCCGGGGATCACGGTCATCGTCGGCCCCAACGGTTCCGGCAAGTCCAACGTGGTCGACGCCGTCGCCTGGGTGCTGGGCGAGCAGGGCCCCAAGTCGCTGCGCGGCGGCAAGATGGAGGACGTCATCTTCGCCGGCACGGGCAGCCGCGGCGCCCTCGGCCGGGCCGAGGTCGCCCTCACCATCGACAACTCGGCCGGGCTGCTGCCCATCGAGTACAGCGAGGTGACCGTCACCCGGCTGCTGTACCGCTCCGGCGAGAGCGAGTACGCCATCAACGGCACCACCTGCCGGCTGCTCGACATCCAGGAGCTGCTGTCCGACACCGGCGTCGGCCGCGAGCTGCACACCGTGCTCGGGCAGAACCGCCTCGAGGACGTGCTCCAGGGCCGGCCCGAGGACCGCCGGGCGGCCATCGAGGAGGCGGCCGGGGTGTACAAGCACCGCCGCCGCAAGGAGAAGGCGCTGCGCAAGCTGGCCGGCATGGAGCAGCACCTGGTCAGGCTGTCCGACCTCGTCGGGGAGCTGCGCCGCCAGCTCAAGCCGTTGCAGCAGCAGGCCGAGACGGCGGCCAGGGCGGCCGAGGTCGCCGCCGAGCTGCGCGAGGTCCGCCTCACCCTGCGGGCCAGGGAGCTGGCCGGGGTCCGCCAGCGCTCGGCGTCGCTGGACGCCGAGGAGGCCGCCTTCGCCGCCCGGCTGGCCGAGCTGGAGCAGCGCCACGACGCCGAGGAGGCGCGCGAGCGCGGCTTCCAGGCCGAGCTGGCCGAGCTGGAGCCCCTGGCCGGCCGGGCCACCGACGCCGTGCACCGCCTGGCCACCGTGCGCGAGCGCCTCCGGGGCACGGTCGCCCTGGCCGAGGCCCGTGCCCGCCACCTGGCCGAGTCGCTGGCCACCGAGCACGAGGGCCGCTCCGTGGCCGACCTGGAACGGGAGGCGGCCGAGGTCGCCGCGGAGCTCGGCCGGGTCGAGGACGAGCTGGCCGCGACCACCGCCACCGCGACCGAGGCCGCGGCCGTCCGCAACCGCGCCCGGGCCGCCCTGGCCGCCTTCGACCAGGCCGCCGCCCGGGCCGAGCGGGACCGGGCCACCGCCCACCGGCGCGAGGTCCGCCTGGCCAGCGAGGTCGCCGGGCTGGAGCGGACGATCGAGCAGATGGAGGCCGAGACGGCCCGGCTGCGCGAGCAGGCGGGCGCGGTCGAGCGCCGCCGGGCCGAGACGGCCGCCCTCCTGGACCGGTTCCGGGCCGAGCGGGCCGATCTGGAGGCCCAGCAGGCCGGCCGGGACGCCGACCGGCGGGCGGCCGAGGAGCAGCGCGACCAGCGGGCCGCCGCCGCCCGGTCCCTGGCCGCCGAAGAGCGGCGGGTCGAGGCGGAACGGGCCGCCGCCCGCGCCCGACGCGAGGCGTTCGAGGCCACCGCCCGGGCGGCCGGCGGCGACGCCCTCGCCTTCCTGGAGGGCGCCGGCCGCGACGGCGTCCTCGGCCCCCTCGCCCCTGCCCTCTCGGTCGACCCCGGCTACGAGGCCGCGGTCGCCGCCGCCCTGGGCCCCGACGCCGACGCCATCGTGGTCGCCGGCCCCACCGTCGCCACCGGCGGCGCCCGCCTCCTCCGCGACGCCGGCAGCGGCCGCGCCATCCTCCTCCATCCCTCGGCGAACGGGTCGGCCCCGGACCCCGGAACCAACGGCTCGCCGTCGCTGCTCGACCGGGTGGCCACCGCCGGGGTGGCCGGAGAGGTGGCCAGGGCGCTGCTGGACGGGGTGCTGGTCGCCGACGACCTGGAGCAGGCCAGGGAGCTGCTGGAACGGCATCCCGGGGGACGGGTCGTGACCCGGGCCGGGGAGCTGCTGGCGGCGGGGCGGGTCGAGGGCGGGGTGGTGCCCGAGGCGAACGGGCTGGCCGCGCGGCGGGCCGCCGACGAGGCCGCCAAGGCCGAGGCGGCGACGGCCGCGACCCTGGAGCGGGTCGGGGCCGAGCTGCGCGCGGCCCAGCAGGAGCTGGAGGCGGCCGAGGGGCGGGCCGCCGACGCGGCCCGGGCCCTGCGCGACGCCCAGGCGGCCGTGCGGCGCCTCGACGACCGGGCCACCCTCGCCGGCAAGGAGCTGCGCGGCCTGGAACGGGAGGCGGCCGCGGCGGCCGAGCGCCTGCACGAGCTCGACGCCGGCCGCGAACGGGCCGCCGCCCGCCTGGCCACCGCCCAGACCGACCTGGCCATCGCCCCCCG
This sequence comes from Actinomycetota bacterium, assembly GCA_036280995.1. Lineage (NCBI taxonomy): Bacteria > Bacillati > Actinomycetota > Actinomycetota bacterium. The sequence goes on from DASUPQ010000468.1 coordinate 36,837, forward strand.
GCAGGGGGTGCTCGCCGGGACCGGGGCCGAACGCGACGCCGAGCTGCTCGCCGGCGGGCGGCCGCCCCTGGTCGAGGCCCTCGACCAGGCCGAGCAGGCCGCCACCGCCGCCCGGGTGGCCGGCGCCGCCGTTGGCGAGCGGCGCCGGCTCCTCGACCAGCGCCTGGCCGAGCTCCGCGCCCTGGCCGCCGCCGAGGTCGAGGCGGCCGAGCAGCGGGCCCGGGCCCGCGGGGCCCGCCTCGACGGCGCCCGCCGGGCCGGGGTGGCCGCCACCGCCGGGGCCACCGCCCTGGCCCGGCTGGAGCGGTCCCTGGCCGCCGCCGCCGCCGAGCGCGACCGCCTGGCCGGCACCCTCCAGGCGGCCCGGGAAGGCCTGGCCGCGGCCAGCGCCACCCGCCGCGAGGCCACCGCCGCCCTCGACGAGCACCACGCCGTCACCCGGGCCTCCGACGAGGCCAGGGTCGAGGCCCGCCTGCGCGCCGAGGAGCTGGGCAAGCGCATCGTCGAGGAGTTCGCCATCGACCCCGACGAGGCCATGGCCGAGTACCTGCCCGGCGAGGCCCGCCTGGCCGAGCTGCCCGAGCCCGACCCGCGCCGCCAGCCCTCGACCGAGCTGCGCCGGGTCGCCACCGCCCTCGACCGCCGCCTCACCCTGCTGGGCCGGGTCAACCCCCTGGCCCTGGAGGAGTTCAAGGCCCTGGAGGAGCGCTACAGCTTCCTCTCCAGCCAGCTCCAGGACCTCAAGGAGAGCCGCCGCGACCTGCTCAAGGTGGTCAGGGCGGTCGACGAGCGGGTCCGGGAGGTGTTCGGCTCGGCCTTCGAGGACGTGGCCCGCGAATTCGAGCGCACCTTCGGGCTGCTGTTCCCCGGCGGCGAGGGCCGCCTCGTCCTCACCGACCCCGACGACCTCCTGGCCAGCGGGATCGAGGTCGAGGCCCGGCCCCCCGGCAAGAAGGTCCGCCGCCTGTCGCTGCTGTCGGGCGGCGAGCGCAGCCTGGTCGCCCTGGCCTTCTACTTCGCCATCTTCCGGGCCCGCCCCAGCCCCTTCTACGTCCTCGACGAGGTCGAGGCCGCCCTCGACGACGTCAACCTGCACCGCTTCCTCGACCTGCTCGACGACGCCCGCGAGCACGCCCAGCTGCTGGTCGTCAGCCACCAGCGCCGGACCATGGAGGCGGCCGACGCCCTCTACGGCGTTTCCATGCAGGCCGAGGGTGTCAGCAAGGTCGTGAGCCGGCGGCTCCGCTCTGGCACCCTCGACGGGAACGACGAGGCCGTCGCCGTCGCAACGAGGTGAGGTAGGGAGTGGAAGGGCTGCAGATCCTGCTCGTGGTCGCCGCCACCCTGGTGATCGTGAGCCTGCTGGCCGTGGTGCCGCTGGTCGCCGGGCGCCGCCGGCGCCAGGACGCCGACGAGGTCCGCCAGGTCGACCTGGACCGTGAGCCGGGCGTCGGCGACGACGCCGGGCAGCCGCCAAGGCCGGGCCGGGAGGTCGCCGACGTCGACCTCCCCCCCGACGACCGCGGCGTGGCCACCGCGGCCCCGCCGGCCGAGGAGGTCATCGCCCCCCGGCGGCGCTTCCGCGAGCGCCTCGGCCGCTCCCGGGCCGCCCTCTCCCGCGGCATGGCCGGGCTGCTGGCCAGGGGCGCCGACGACGACGAGGCCTGGGAGGAGCTGGAGGAGGCGCTGCTCGCGGCCGACGTGGGCGTGGCCACCTCCACCGAGCTGGTCGAGCGGCTGCGGACCCGGGCCCGGGCCGAGCGGGCCAGCGGCCCCGAGCTGCGCGAGCTGCTCCGGGCCGAGCTCCGCGACGCCGTCGGGTCCGGCGACCGGTCGCTCGCCCTCGACCTGCTCGAGGACCACCAGCGCCCCGGGATCGTGCTGGTCGTCGGCGTCAACGGCACCGGCAAGACGACCACCGTCGGCAAGCTCGCCCTGGCCCTGGCCGAGGAGGGCAAGCAGCCGGTGCTGGCCGCCGCCGACACCTTCCGGGCCGCCGCCACCGAGCAGCTGGTCATCTGGGGCGACCGCGTCGGCGCCCCGGTCGTCCGCCACCAGCAGGGCGCCGACCCGGCCGCGGTCGCCTTCGACGGCCTCGCCTCGGCCCGGGCCCGGGGCGCCGACGTCCTCCTGGTCGACACCGCCGGCCGCCTCCACACCAAGACCAACCTCATGGAGGAGCTGCGCAAGCTCCGCCGGGTCCTGGAGCGCGAGGGCGGCCAGATCCGCGAGGTCCTCCTGGTCCTCGACGCCACCACCGGCCAGAACGGCCTCGCCCAGGCCCGCCAGTTCACCGACGCCGTCGGCGTCACCGGGGTCGTCCTGACCAAGCTCGACGGCACCGCCAAGGGCGGCATCGTCATCGCCGTCCAGCGCGACCTCGGCATCCCGGTCAAGCTCGTCGGTCTCGGCGAAGGCCCCCACGACCTCGCCCCCTTCGACCCCGACGCCTTCGTGGACGCGCTGCTGTCCGACGACGGCGCCTAGCCCGGCGACCCGGGCGGCGCGGCGCCCTCGTCCGGGAGCAGGGCGGCGGCCAGGCTGGCGGCGAACCAGCGCTCCCACTCGTCCAGGGCCCAGCCCCGCTCCAGGACCAGCAGGCGGTAGGTGTCGGGGGCGGTGTGGAGCCAGATGAGGTCGCGGGCGCGCTCCACCGGCAGGCCGGGGGCGAGGGCGCCGGTCTCGGCCAGGTGGGTGGCCAGGGCGGTGGCGCCCGTGAGCCGCTCGCGGTCGATGGTGGCCGCCAACTCCTGGAGGTCGGGCTCGCCGGCACGGGCCGCGGCCAGCAGGGCACTGGTCAGGGGACCGGCCCGCTCCAGCATGGCCCGGCCGATGGCGGCGTACCGGGCCAGCTTGCCGCGCGGGTCGGGGTCGGCGGCCAGCGCCTGGAGGGCGGGCCGGCGAGCGAGCGGCACGGGGTCGACGTCGCCGGCCAGCAGCACGTCGTAGACCCGCTTGACCAGCCGCGGCTTGGGCCCCAACACCTTGTAGAGCAGGGCGACCGAGACGCCGGCCTCGGCGGCCAGGTCGGCCATGGCCAGCCCGGCGTAGCCGCGCTCCAGCAGCAGCCGGTGCGCGGTGTCGACGACCCGCTGCTCGGTGCGCCGGGCGGCGGCGGCCCGGCGGGCGTTGTCGTAGGCGCGGGTCTTGACAGGACGCGGCAATTTAGTAGAACCTCATTCTACCGAAAGAGTAGCACGAGGAGACGACAGCATGGACACGCGCACGGCGACCGCCCACGACCTCGTGCGGCGGAGCCTGCGGCTGATGCAGGCCTGGGACGACGCCGAGGCGGCCGAGCTCATCCACCCCGACGCCGCCAACGACGAGGCGGTCAGTGAGCCGCCGGACGCCCGGGGCCGCGGGCCGGCCGCGTTCAAGGCGACCTACGACTGGCTTCACGCCACCTTCGAGGAGCTGCGCTGGGACGTGGAGGACCTGGTGGCCGAGGGCGACCTGGTCGTCGCCCGCACCGTGATGCGCGGCCGGCAGGTGGCGCCGTTCGTGACCTACGGCCCCGACGGCCGGCCGGCCCAGGTGTTCGCCTCCAACGGCCGGTCGTTCGCCAGCTCCCAGACGCACTGGTACCGCCTGGCCGAGGGCCGCATCGTCGGCCACGCCGCCGACCGCGACGACCTCGGCCAGGCCCGCCAGCTCGGCTGGGTTCCGCCCACCCCGGCCTTCCTGCTTCGCTCGGCCCTGGCCAGGCGCCGCCTGCGCCGCGCCACCCCCTGACCCCGGCCCACCGGGGTCAGGCGCTCACCCGGCCTGGCGCTCCCCGCCCAGGTGGCCGCGGAGGAACCCGACCGTGTCCGACCAGGCCTCGGCGGCCTGGTCGGGGGCGTGGAGGGGCACGTCGCGGTTGGCGAAGGAATGCTCGGTGCCCGGCCAGGTGCGGACGCGCACCTCGGTGCCGGCGGCCCGGAGGGCGGCCACGAACCCGTCGAAGAACTCCGGGGGGTCGAACTCCTCGACCTCGGCGAGCTGCAGCAGGACCGGGCAGCGGATGGCGGCGGCCCGCTCGGGGTCCAGGGCGGCGTAGTACACGGCGGCCGCGTCGTAGGCCCCGGTGGTGGCCTGGAGCAGGGTGAGGAACCCGCCCATGGAGAAGCCGAGACCGCCGACGGGGCCGCCGCCGGCGCGCTCGCGCAGGTCGGCGGTGGCGGCGTCCAGCCGGGCCCGGGCCGCGTCGTTGTCCAGGGCCTCCATCAGCGCCTCGGCCTGGCCGGAGTCGGTGGTGGTGCGGCCGTCGTACAGGTCCGGGGCCAGGGCCGCCAGCCCGGCCGCGGCCAGCTCGTCGCAGCCGGCCCGGACGTGCGGGAGCAGGCCGTACCAGTCGTGGACGACCAGCACCCCGGCCGTCGCCGGGCCGGACGGTTCGGCAAGGTAGTCGGGCATGGT
>DASUPQ010000469.1 GCA_036280995.1 Actinomycetota bacterium
TCAGGCCGTTGGCGATGCCGGCGAAGACCCCCGGCCCGATCCGGAACGTCCACTCATAGACCGCGAAGATGCCCTGCCCGACCGCGGCGTCGGTCCCAGGGGCGCGTCCTGGCGGAGGCTGGAGATGGCGAGCATGCAGACGATGCCGATGGCGATGAAGGTGCACTCCACCAGGCGCGCCGTCACATAGGCGACGGCGCCCGCCTCGTGCACGCGCTTGTGGATCGAGTACGGCACCGCCGCCGTCCCGACGTTCGAGATAATCAGTGCCAGCTCCAGCACGGCCCCGATGGCGATGAGGGTCTGGGCATCGGTCCCCGCGCCGGTGACGTAGTTCCCCTCGTGGTCGAGCACCGGAGCGTAGAAGAAGAATCGTGCGGGGATCGAGGTCACGAAGGTGATGATCCACAACCACCCGGTGAAGGTCGCGATCCTCCGGTAGTTCATGGGGTCCCTCCCGTCCGCGCGGCCCGCCTTTGGCACTCCCCTGACAGCCCGACATCTGCAGATCTGCGTCTCGTCCGAAATGCAGAGGCCGCTTCGCTACCTCGCAGGGCTGACGGTCCCGACGAACACCGCGGTCGTATCGACCAAGTCGAGCAGGCCCGCGTCGATGCCGGCCTCGATCGTCTCGGCGGATGTCAGCGGCTCGCCGTTCACACTCTGCGCCAGCGGCAGGGGTCCAAAGCCAGGGAAGTCGCTGACCACGGCCACGCAGTCGCCGCTCGTGAGCCCTTTGGCGCTGCAGACCACGAAGTAGCCGTGCATGAACGGCGTCCAGCCGGGATCCCCAGGCGCGGCTTGGATCGTGTGATCGTGGATCGCCGGGACAAAGCCCTGCGGCGTATCCGTCTGCGCCGCGATCACATAGAAGTTCTGCACCTTGGCGTTCGGGATGGTGGGGAGCGGGTTTCCGGCCTGGGGGAACGTCATCCTCACCTCGACGCCGTTGACCCAGACCAACTCATAGCAAGCGCCTTGGTGGGTCTGCTCGAGGCAGTGCACGGGGGCGGCTTGGGCCGCCGGAACCGCCGAGACGAACATCGAGATGGCGATCGATGCGACGGCGACGGCGATGGAACGACGGATCAAGCGACGCATGGTCTCTGCCTCCCCTGTCGTTTTAGGAACTGGTCGTCATGGGCCAACGAGCGTTCGTTCAGGAGCAAGCACTGGCCAAGGGGCCTGAAGCTCGGTAACCCCAACCGTAACGGATCAAAGGTACATAACTCCAGGGCTGGCTTACGCCTGCGGTGGGCGACGGCGACCACGACCAGGACGACGAGGAACCAGCACCAGTAGGCAGCTCGACCAGCGTAGCGGGGAGCGGGACGCGGGTGACCGAGCAGCATGCCAGCGTTCCGCTCCGTCATGTCCGTGCTGGTGAGCTTCGCGTGAGAACCTTCTCTACGAACTCAAGGCCGGCCCTGCGGGCGGCCGCACTCCGCGGCGTTCTGCGATCGTGACGGCGGCTCGGTACGGAGTCCGGCTAGCAGGGTGTGCGGTGGGCTCGGGTCTTCGCGGCTAGCGAGAGTCTGGCGGAGCCCGCGGTAAACCCCAAATGGCTCCCGATCGTTGTAAAGCTTGGGCTGTCGTCCGGCAGCCTCGGGAGGCTGGCCCTTGAGGGGGGAGATCGATGGGAGATCTTGCGGGAATGCGCCGGCGCCGGAGGTCCTCGGGTGTGCGTGCGCTCGTGCTGGTGGTTGGGACGCTGCTGGGGCTCCTGGTGGCCCTGCCGGCCAACGCCGCGCCCATCGTCAACGAACGCTACTCGGGCACCGACTCCTTCACCGACTGCGGAGGATTCCAGGTCGAGAGCACCTTCAGCGGCCGGGTGATGATCAAGGATGCCACCCCGGCCACCGACGGGCAGTTCTTCTACTTCCAGGACAACTACCAGTACCGCGACGTGATCACCAACCCGGAAACTGGCGAGTTCGTGGTCGTGCGGGGCAACGCCATCTTCAAGGAGGTCCAGCCCCGCCAGGTAGAGGGGACGGTCTTCACCTTCTTGACGCATGAGGCGGGCCAGCCGTTCGTCGTCGAGGACAGCTCGGGGCGGGTGGTGCTGCGCGATCGGGGCATGATCACGCTCTCCTATGTGTTCGACACCCTTGGGGACAGCGAGCCGGGAGGGGTGTTCCTTGAGGACCCGGTGGTGGTCCGGGTGTCCGGCCCCCATCCCGGGTTCGAGGAGGCTTTCGATTTCTGCGCGCTGATCACTAGCCTCATCGGCTGACGCCGCGTCGCACGGAAGCGACGACACGACCAAGCGCTTATAGCGGAGCGGGTGAGGTCCGCGCATTCGCGAGATCGGGTCCGTGGTACGGTCAGCCTCCGATCACGCGTGCGCTGTTGCCACGCGGACGCTTCCGAGGTTGAAGGGCCCAGGGGGGATGCCGGCAGCCCGACCCACCCGACCCGCTGCCCCTGCCGCTGGGGATGGCGGGTCCTGGGCCGTCCGGCTTCCCGGGCGCTTTGAGCACTTCTACCTTGAGGAGTATCCCCGGGTCGTGATGTTGGTCTATGCCCTGTCGGGCAGCCGGACCGCGGCTGAGGACATCGCCCAGGAGGCCTTCCTGCGGGCCTACCAGAATTGGGAGCGGGTCGGCTCCTATGAGCACCAGGCCGCCTGGGTCCGACGGGTGGCGACCAACCTGGCCACCTCCGGGCTGCGGCGGCGGCTGCTCGAGGCCCGCGCGCTCGCCCCGCCTCGCCGGCCGGCGTGAGCCGACGCTGGATGACCTGGCTGTCGGCGCCGGCGCGGTCTGGTTAAGAGCGGCGCCCGGCTGTGGCGTCACCCCCGGGGACGGCGCCCTCGCGGCGGGTGGGGCAGCGTCTGGCAGGCCGGGATCACCACCCAGACCATCTACCGGTACGACCCCAACTCCAGGCGACCGCTCGCCCAGATCCCGGTCGGGGTGGTCGCCAAGCACCTGACCGCCGACGCCGAGTCACTGTGGGTGAGCAGCGACAGCGGCCGGGTGACCCGCATCGACCTGGCGACCAACAAGGTCACCGGAACCTTCCAGGTCGACGGTCGGGCGCCGGCAGTGGCAGTCGGCCATGGGTCGGTCTGGATCGTCGACACCGCCCATGCGGCCCTGCTGCGCGTCCAGCCCGGTTAGCATCGCAGCCGCCCTTCGGGTGATCGGCGCTGGTGTGGCAGCGGCAGCAGATCGGAGGGTGATGTGCGGTATCAGCCGCCATAACGGTGGACGAGGAGGCAGGGCGGCTGCGGGATCCTGGCCCACCTGCACCACGCTGGGCCGGGCGATCCAGTTGGCCAGTATCGCCGGGGGGTTGCACCCCCCGTCACCCGGGTCAGGCGGCGGGCCAGGCGACCTGTTCCTGTAGGGCAGCCGGTGGGCCAGGCAGCCGTGCAAGATGCCGACCAGCCGGTTCCCGAGGGCCGCAGCGCCTGGTGGTGGGTGGCGCCGCGGACCCGGTGGGTGTCATAGCAGCGCCGCGCGCCCGGCGAGGCGGTCAAGGCCGCGAATGCCCACAGGTAGCAGGCGTCCACTAGCCGCTGGTTGCACGCCGCTCTGGCGACCACCACGGTGCGCAGGCCCGAGGATCTGGTGACTGGTGCGGTGCCGGCGAAGGCCTTGCGGCCCTTGGCGGTGGCATACCGGTGTGGGTCGTCGCCGAACTCGCCCAGCACCGTACCGAGCCCGGGCTGGCTGCGCAGGATCGCCGCGTCCGGGTGGGCGCTGAACCGGGCGGCCAGCTGCTGCTCCGAGGCGGCGACCTGCTGGTTGCAGCAGCGAAGCATGGCCACCAAGGCGCCGACCACCTCGCGGTAGGCCGCCTCGACTGGCTCAAGTGCCGCAAGCTGCGGTGCCGCCAGCGCGTCGTGGACGGCCACCACCTGGGCCTGCAGGTTGCGCCGCCAGCCAGCCCGGAGCAGCGCCCGCCGCACCGCTGCGCGGGTGAGCCGCCGGCCCTGCTCGGCGGTTGGCGCCAGCTCGGGCACCGCCAGCGCCTCGAGTTCGCCCAGCTGGGCGCCCACTGCGACCAGCGCCCGGGAAACTCGCGCAACGCGCTGCGCAACGCGTTGACGTGCCGCTGCCGGCTCCAGATCAGGCTCTGGTGTGCTCGGGCCAGGACCTCGACCGCCTCGGCCAGCGGGCTGTCGCCGGCGACCGGCCGGTGGTTGTGGCGGTCGGTGCGGACCAGCTCGGCCAGCACCTTGGCGTCCCCGCGGTCCGACTTGGCCCGCGAGCTGCCATGCCGGCCGCGGTAGCGGCTGACCACCCGGAGGTTGACCGCATACACCTGGTAGCCGGCCGCCAGCGGCGCGCCGACCAGCAGGCCCGGTCGGTCTCGATCCCCACCGCCACCTGTCCTGGGTTCTCGGCATGGGCGGCGACCAGGGCGTGCAGCTCGCTAACCCCGGCCAGCCCATCAGCGATCCGCCGAGCCGCGAGCAGGTTGCCGTCCTGGTCGAGCAGGCACAGATCATGGTGGGCCTCACCCCAGTCCACCCCAACAAACAGCACGGCGTCCTCCTCTGCTCCGAGCTGCTGGCTGTGAGCCAGAGAAGGACCCGCGGCGCCCCAATGGCAGTGCTCACCTGGCACGACATCCCACCAGCCATCCATCCCTCTCGACACCGGCCGGGGCACGGTCTCCTCCTCTGGGCCAGGCTCCGCCGCCTGCGGGTCAGCGGCCGCCGTACTCCTGATCGGTGACGAGGTCGCCCCACTCCGACTCCGGACCGGAGCCGGGCGCCTCCCAGATGGCGAGGTGGGTCATGAACCGGTCGGGGGCGGCGCCGTGCCAGTGCCACTCCCCCGGCGGGGTGTGGATGACGTCGCCGGGGCGGATCTCGGTGACCGCGCCGCCGCGGGACTGGACCAGCCCGACGCCCTCGGTGACGCAGAGGGTCTGGCCGACCGCGTGGGCATGCCAGGCAGTGCGGGCGCCGGGGCTGAAGCGGACGGTGTTGACCCGCATGCGCGACGGCTCCTCGCCCTTGGCGATGACGTCGAACCAGACGTCACCGGTGAACCGCTCGGCCGGGCCCTTGACGGTCGGCTCCCTGGGCAGCATCTCCAACGGTCTGCTCCTTACGTTGCGGGCTCGACGGTGGAGGTGATGATGGTCAGGCCGGTGCCGGCTGGCAATTCCGCTAGCCTTGCCCTGCGGTCGTGGAGGGAGACGGCTGGTGCGTTGGCGAGGATGGGGGCTGCTCCTGGCGGTGCTGGCCGCCCTCGGCGGCCTGGCGCTGGCCGGCCGGCTGCTGGACCTCCCCGATGACCGGCGGCCGCAGGCCCCCACGGCGCCGCCGCCCACGACCGCCGAGGCCAGCATCGTCACGGCCCCGCCGCCGGCGGCGATCCCGGCGGCGCTGCGGCGGCCGCTGCGGCTGCCCGGCCTCCGGCGCGACGGCTCCTGCCCGGCCTCCCAGGCGGTCGGCCCGCCGGTCACCCCGGCGCGCCCGGTCGCGGCCGTCGCCGTTGGCGACGGGCCGGTCTACCCGGTGCTGTTCCGGGCGGCCAGCGACGGCCGGCTGGACCGTTCCGCCGTGGCCTACTGGGACGCGCCCACGCCCCTGGGCGGCCCGGCCATCGTCCGCGGCCACCGGCTGGGAAGCCCCAGGGACCAGATCACCTTCCAGGACGGCCAGGAGCGGTCCCGGCTGGTCCACGTGCTCGACCCGGCGGCGGCCTATCCCGCCGGGTCGCAGGGCCGCTGGTGGCGGCCGACCCGCCTGCGCGCCGGCCCGGGCTGCTACGGGCTCCAGATCGACGGGCCCCGGTTCAGCCAGGTCCTGGTGGTCGAGTTCGGCTAGCCACGGACGGCGGGCTGTCGGGGGGCTGCGCTATAGCTGGCATCATGAATTGGGTTGATCTGCTGGAGGTCAGGGTGAATCGTGGTCGGCGGCGTTGGCCGTTGCGGCTGGGGGTGTCATGAGCGGAACAGGACGGATCGCAGCTCTTCTGTGCGGGCGCTGGACCAAGTGGGTGGTCCTGGCCTTCTGGATCGTGGTGTTCGCGGTCGCCGGGCCCCTGGCCGGCAAGCTGAACAGCGCCCAGCAGAACGACTCGTCGGCCTGGCTGCCCAACAACGCCGAGTCCACCCAGGTCGTCGAGCTGGCCAAGCGGTTCACGCCCAGCGACATCTTCCCGGCCCTGGTGGTGTACGAACGCCCCGACGGCGCCGTCACCCCGGCCGACCAGGCCAAGGTCGCCGCCGACGTCAAGGCGTTCGCCGGCGTCCAGGACGTGACCGGCGAGATCATCGGGCCGATCCCGTCCCAGGACGGCCGGGCGTTGCAGGTGGTCGTGCCCATCAAGATCTCCGAGGAGGGCAACGGCTGGGAGGAGCTCACCCCCAGGATCGAGGAGCTGCGGTCCATCTCCCAGGCCGACACCGGCGGGCTCGGGGCCTATGTGACCGGGCCGGCCG
>DASUPQ010000470.1 GCA_036280995.1 Actinomycetota bacterium
CGTCGTGCCGTCGCGGATGAGGTCCTCGATCACCTCCCACATGCCATTGCGGCTGCGGGGGTCGAGCCCGGTGGTCGGCTCGTCGAGGAAGATCACCGGCGGATGGCCGATCAGGCTCATGGCGATGTCCAGGCGGCGGCGCATGCCTCCGGAGTAGGTCGCCACCCTCCGCTTGGCCGCGTCGATGAGCTGGAAGCGGGCCAGCAGGTCATCCGCGATCTGGCCGGCGTCCTTCACGCGCCGCAACCGGGCCATCAGGATCAGGTTCTCGCGCCCGGTGAGGATCTCGTCCACGGCGGCGAACTGCCCGGTGAGGCTGATCGACTCTCGCACGTTCGCCGGGTGCGTGGCGACGTCGAAGCCGGCGACGGTGGCCGTCCCCGCGTCGGGCTTGAGCAGCGTGGTCAGGATGCGCACGATCGTCGTCTTTCCCGCGCCGTTCGGGCCGAGCAGTGCGAAGATCGTCCCCTGGTCAACCTCCAGGTCGACGTCGTCGAGCACGGTGTGCTCGCCGAAGGACTTGCGTATCCCGCGGGCGGTAATCGCCGCGCTGGACTGGGTCATCGTGCCTCCTCGCTGTCAGGAATGCGTCGTGTCGCCGGGGAGTTCGCCCGCCGCGCGCAGCGCCTCGCGGTGGGCCTGCCAGTCCTTCTCCCACTCGGGCAGCCGTGCCACCAGCCACTCGGCCATCGCGGCCCACTCCAGCAGCACGGCCCGCCGCTCGGGCGGGGCGTGGGCCAGGATCGCCAGGCCTTCACGTGCCAGCGCGGCCTGCTCCTGGTACTCGGTGGGGTCGAACCCCAGCGCCCGCCGCGAGGTCAGGTCGATGCCGACCCGGTCCATCCGCTCACCCGCGGCCCGGGAGCGGCGGACCAGGCCCAGCTGCTCCAAGGTCTTCACCGCGCCGGCGATCGCGCTGCGGCTGGCCAGTAGCGCTTCGGCCAGTTCCGCGATGCTCTGCTCGCGCGGGTCGCAGATGGCCAGATAGCCCAGCAGCCGCCCCACCACCGGGGCCATCCCGTAACGGCGGGCGTAGAGCCGGCCGGCGTGGTCGGCGAAGGTGATCTCGGCATCGGTCGGCATGTGCAGCATACTACACATATGCCTGAGATAACACAAGTTTGTGTTATCTCAGAAGTCTCGGTCCGGCTTGGAGATCCAGGTCTGCCCGTGCCGGAATCGCACTCACTCCGGCGTCATCCACGCCGCGCCCGGAAGGCAGGCGGCGAATCCCGCCTCCAGAGCGCGGCGACCGGCCTTGCCTGGGCCATCCCTCCGCCCGCCCGCGCACCATCGCCACGCTCCTGGCCTAAACCGCCCTCAACAAGCCCACCGAAGCTCTGCTGCCGGCGTTGCTCGACGCCGGACAACGCGTCCAGAAGGCCACCGCGCCCGACGGAGATGTCCTCCCACACCTCGTCGCCATCCTCGCCGACACCATCAGCAGGTTGAAGGACCCGCCAAGACAGCAATCGTCATGACACGGCCCCGCTCGGAACGCTTGACGAGGAACGCCGCACAGCCGCCATGCAGCTGTCCTAAACCCACCACGATCGGCCACATAGCCGATTCTGCTTGGCAGCAGATGGCCGTTCGTGCCCTGGCAAGGAGTCTGTCTGTGGGACATGTAAGAGCTGTCCGCCGGGGCGGGCCCTCGGTCGATGATCTACAAGCTGATCAACCGCGGGCTCACAGGTGACGCAACCAAGATCCGTCTGCCCCCGAACTTCACGCCGCAACAGCTCATACACAGCAGCGCCCTACAGACTCATGGCAGCCGCCCATTCAATCCGCCCGTCATAACGGATGAAGCGTCGCCGTTCGCTCTACGCTCGACCCGAAATCGTCCGAGGACAGCAGTGCACCGCCTGCTGGTGCCAGCCCGCACATGCTGAACCACCCCGAGGCGGATTCGACGCTCCACCAGCACAAACACTAATGGCCAGGTAACAGGGCAGCCCGCCCGGACCTAAGGTGCCACGCTCTGTGCTCGCGTCGCTACCCGAGGTGTTTCTGGCAAATGGCAGTTCAGAGGTCTCCGAGCATGCAAGAGGCCGGGTACAAGACCCGGCCTGGCCTGCTGGTTTGTGGTGGAGCCCCCCGCCGGAATCGAACCGAGGTTGTCCCGGGTCCCGTAGAAGTGGAGGTGGCGGTCCCCGCCTGAT
>DASUPQ010000471.1 GCA_036280995.1 Actinomycetota bacterium
GCAAGGTCACCCCGGTGATCGACCGTGCCTTCCCGCTGAGCGAGACTGCTGAGGCGATCAGGTATGTCGGCGAGCGGTCCACCCAAGGCAAAACCGTCATCACCCTGTGAGGCTCGACCATCGAGCAGGTGCACCGGCCGCACCACGCCGTCGCCTTGTACAGGCCCCAGGCCGCCCCGCGAGCCCGACCACGGTCGCCACGACCAGGACCTGGATGACTCACCAGATGGCCCCGTCCACGGTGGCGCCGGTCCCAAGAAACGACGGCATGACCACAGGAACGTGCTGCCGAACAGGAGGATCGCTACCGACGCCACGGTCCTGAACCGAGCCATCCCCTTGCCCTCTTCGATCAAACACGCTGCTCGAGTTCAGCCTCGGACACCGCCGCAGACAGGACATGGGGGCAAGGTCTCGGCTCCGACGGGCCGTTGGGCCGCCGGAGTTGCTGCGGCGCGACCCCGACCGCTGCGGGCTCGGCCAGCCGGCTCGGCCTGATGGCCGGGGACTGCCGCGACCTGAACGCGGGTCGGACGGCCCCCGCAGGGCAGGACCTTTGCCACTGAAACGGTCAGGACGCCGAACCCAGACTGGCAGTCGAGCCCTGCTCGTAGGGACCGGTGAGCGATGGCAATGTCAGCGATCCAGCGACGGAGGCGCCTGTCCGCGGCCTTCGCGCCGCCACACGCCCCACTGACGAGCCCGGGCGGCGCCGGGGTGGTGACCGGCCTGCCGCTGCTGCTGCTCCGCAGCGAAGGCGTGGCGCTGCTGGTCATGGCGATCCTGCTCTACGGCAGGTACGGGCGGTCCTGGTGGCTGTTTGTCGCACTGCTGCCGGCACCCGACCTCGGCCTGCTCGGGAACCTGCGGAGCCGGCAGGCCGGCGCGGTGGCCTACGACCTGACCCACACCTACCTTCCCCCCACCACCCTTGCCTTGGTCGGGGTCCTCACCGAGTCCGGCCTTGCCGTCGCGCTGGCGCTGGTCTGGTTCGCCCACATCGGTATGGACCGCACGCTAGGCTTGGGACTCCAGTACCCGGACGGTTCCGGCCGCACCCACCTCAGCGAGACGCGCCAGCGTCGGAACGGGGCCGGCCCGGGAGGTGGCCCATGGACCGGTTGAGCGCCCAGGACCTGATGATGCTCTGGCCCGAGGAGCTGGGCTGGTCGCAGGACATCGGCGCGCTGGCTATCCTCGACGGGCGGAGGCTGCTGGACGCCGACGGCCGCTTCCAGATCGAGCGGGTTCGCGATCGGGTCCAGGAACGGCTGCATCTTGTTCCTCGCTTCCGGCAGCTGCTGTACCGGCCGGGGTTGGGGCTGGGCTGGCCGCTGTGGATCGACGCGCCGTCGATCGATCTTGCCGAGCACGTGCGGGTGTTCCCGCTGGCCGCGCCGGCCGACGAGGCGCGGCTGCTGCTGGCCTGTGAGGAGCTGCGGCACCGCCGGCTGGACCGGTCGCGGCCGCTGTGGGAGCTGTGGTTCCTGCCCGGGCTGCCGGACCGGCGCGTCGGCCTGTTCATGCGGGTGCACCACGCGATCGCCGACGGCATGGCGGGGATCGCCGCGCTGGGCGCCTTGGTTGATCTCGTCCCCGATCCACCCGGGACCAACGGGCCGCCGTGGACGCCAGCGCCAATGCCGTCCAGGCGTGAGCTGTTCGGCGACAACTTGCGCCGGCACCTCCAAGACGTCGGTCGCGCCTCCACAAGGCTCGACCATCCGGTCGACACGGTCCGCCAGGCCCGGCGGGGATTGCCGGCGGTGCGCGAGGCGTTCGCGGAAGCGCGGGCACCGCGGACCAGCCTGAACCGGCGGATCGGCAGCCACCGTCGCTTCGCGCTGGTCCGCAGCGACTTGGGCCTCGTCAAACGGATCGCCCATGCAAGCGACGCGACGGTCAACGACGTGCTGATGGCCGTGCTCGCCGGCGGCCTGCGCGAGCTGCTGGTTGGCCGCGGCGAGCGCGTGGACGGGGTGGTGCTACGGGTGTTCGTGCCGGTCTCGCTCCACGGCGAGCAACCGGGCCAGGCGCGGGGCAACCTGGACGGGGCGATGGTGGTGCCGCTGCCGATCGGGGAACCCGACCACCCGCGTCGGCTACGGCTGATCGCCGCCGACACCACCGAACGGAAGCAGCGATCCCGTCCGCAGGGCGGCACGCCGTTCCGCAATCCCCTGATCCAGCGGGCCGCGCTGCGGGTCGTGCACCGCCAGCACGTGATGAACACCTATGCCGCCAACGTGCCCGGCCCCCCAGTCCCGCTGTACTTCGCCGGCGCCCCGCTGCTGGAGGTGTTCCCCATCGTGCCGATCCTGGGCAACGTGTCGGTCGGCGTGGGGGCGCTGTCCTACGCCGGGCAGTTCAACCTCACCGCGGTGGCCGACCGGGACCTCTGTCCGGACCTGGAGGTCTTCGTCAAGGGCATGGGCAGCTCGCTGGACGCCCTGGCGGCCTCGATGCTGGCCTGCAGCGCCGCTGGGGAGGGGTGACCACCGGTGCCCAGCAGGTATCGCCAGGACATGCAGCGGGCCTGGGAGCGGATCGCCGCGGTCCGGACAGGAACGCTCGAGATCCGCTTCGGGACACTCGAGAACGCCGAGCGAGAGGCGGGCCTGCCCGTCCTGGTCTGCCACGGCGTGCTCGGCTGCCACGCCGACGGCGTCGACGGCTGGTGGACGAACATGCTGGGCGAGGGAAATCGGGTGATCGCCCCGGCCCGCTTCGGCTACTTCGGCTCGACCCTGCCGCCCAACGCCACGCCCGCCGACCAGGCCGACGCCTACGCGCTGCTGCTGGACCACCTGGGGATCGACCGCGCCGCCGTCATCGGCTACTCGGCCGGCAGCGCCTCGGTGCTGGAGTTTGCCCTGCGCCACCCCGACCGAGTGGTTGGGCTGATCCTGGCCAACTGTCGCCTGGGCGGCCCGGCGCCGAACCCGCTGCTCAAACCCGTCCTTGGCGTCGTGTACGGGTCCCAGCGGCTGTTCTGGCTCTACCGGCGGCTCCTGCCGGCGATCTACGCGAGGATGCTCGGCGTTCCCAAGGGCTACCGGCCGACCCCCGACGAGGCCGCCACCATCCGCGCCGTGAGCGAGCTGCAGTTCCCGCTCAAGCCGCGGAGGCTGGGCGCCGTCTTCGATGGGTTCGTGTCCACCTGGCCGCCGACCGGTTCCCTTTCGAGGAGCTGGCCGTGCCCA
>DASUPQ010000472.1 GCA_036280995.1 Actinomycetota bacterium
ATGTCACCAACGGTGAGACCACCGACTACGCGCACGCTGTGACCGGTGCCCTGGCGTGGACCCCGGAGCTGTCGGCGGGCTGCGACGGCTGTGGCTTCGTCTTCCCCGACGACGAGGCGCTGGTGCAGGCAGAGTTCCAGCGCAACCTGCCGTTCGCCGGCTCGGTGGCCAACTCAGCGGTCGACCCGGACGACCCGAAGACGGTCACCGGCATCACGACCAAGCCGTTCTACGTCGACAGCGACGACCCCTACAAGGGCAGCAACCCGGGTGTCCAGCTGAGCTTCGCCAGGTCGTACGGCGACCCGCAGCCGGTCGCCGTGATCGCCAAGCGCAGCCTCGGTGCCGTGACCGTGCAGTACCGAATCAACGGCGGCGCGGTGCAGTCGGCACCCACGTCCGAGTGGGAGGGCGGGTCGAGGTACGACCCGGCGTCGGTCTACTACCACCAGATGCGAGGCGTGGTGACCGGTACCGACCCCGGCGACTCGGTCGAGGTCTGGTTCGAAGGTGGCGGCCAGCGGAGTGACTCGTTCACCTACCAGGCCGTATCCGAGAGCGGTAACCGCGTGCTCGTCGTGGCGGCCGAGGACTACACCGGCGCCTCGCCGGTGCAGACGCCGGGCCCGCACTTCGTCGACACGTACACCGACGCCCTGGCCGCCAACGGTCAGCAGGCCGACGTCTACGACATCGACGCCGCCGGGCGGATCGCCCCGGACGCCCTCGGAGTGCTCAGCCACTACGACGCGGTCGTTTGGGAGACCGGAAACGACCTGGTCACCCGATCCGCCGGCCGCGGTGGCGGCAATGCCGACCGGCTGGCACTCGACGAACTGCTCGAGTTCCGCTCGTACATGAACGAGGGCGGCAAGGTGCTCCTCGCAGGTGACTCCGCCGGCCAGCAGTACACCAACGCCGCCGTGGGCAACCAGTTGTACGACCCCAAGGGCGAGATCGCCTGCAACCCGCTTCCCGCGGGTACGGACCCGCGGCGCTGCCTGCCTTTGTTCGGCTCGTTCTTCGGTGGCGACACCACCAACGACGTGCTGCAGTACTACCTGGGTGGCTACGTAGCCGTGGCCAACGACGGTCACGTCGGAGGCGCCGCGTTCGACTCGACAGGCGTCGACGACCCGTTCACGGGCCTCACGTGGGGTCTCGACGATCCCATCTTCGCTGGTAACACGTTCCGGAGGTCGTCGTTCCTCGCCACCAGCGGCATCCTGCCGGTCGACCAGTTCAAGCAGTTCGACAGCTGGGCCGCGGCGCGGTACGACAAGCCGGGTGGCCCGTTCGACCCACACACTGGCACGCAGTACGTCTACTCACAGATCGCCGACGTCTCGTACAAGCGGCTCACCCGGGAGGTCGCCGTCCCGGCGGGTGGCGGGTCGATGACGTTCTGGACGTCGTACGACACCGAGGCGCAGTGGGACCACCTGTTCGTGGAGGCGCGCACTCCCGGCGGTGACGACTGGACAACGCTGCCGGACGCCAACGGGCACACGACAACGGCGACCGGCCAGAGCTGCCCCGCGGGCTGGGTCACGCTGCATCCGCACCTCGCGCACTACCAGACGTTTGACGGCGTGGCGGCCTGCACGGCCACCGGCACCACTGGCGCCTGGAACGCCGCCAGCGGCAACTCCGCCGGCTGGCAGGAGTGGAGCGTCGACCTCTCGGCGTATGCCGGTGAGAGCGTCGAGATCTCCATCGCCTACGCCAGCGACTGGGCGTCGCAGGGTATCGGTGTCTTCATCGACGACATCGCGCTCCCCGACGGCACCAGCACGTCGTTCGAGACCGGCTTGGACGGCTGGGCGATCACCGGGCCGCCTGAGGGCAGCGCACCCAACGTCAACAACTTCATCCGAACCGACGCATCGGGCTTCCCGGTCGGCAACGCGATCGCCACGCCGCACTCGCTGCTGCTGGGGTTCGGACTGGAGGGCGTCTCGACTGCAGACGAACGCAACGCAGTGATGGGCCGGGCGCTCGACCACCTGCTGCAGTAGGAGGAGGCGGACACCTTCGTGGGCGCTGAAGCCGGGGTGGACGAACGGTTCACCCCGGCTTCGTGGGCCCGTTCGGCAGGGTGGCGCTCCTCGACGTGCACGATCCGCACGCCTCGATCACGTCCAACCTTTGCCGCGAGTCCGGCGGAGTGGAGATGATGGGACTCGAACCCACGACCCCCGGCTTGCAAAGCCAGATCGGGCGGAATCGTCACCACGGGAAACAGTGATCGGTGCACGTCGCGGCCATCGTGATGTTGTCCGTGGTTGTCCGCTCGGGACCGGTCAGGACCGCCATGAATGGGACGCTAGTGGCACGGCCGGCGAGGACGAGGTGGCCGCCCAGGTCGACGTCACCAAGACGGCCTCCAACCGCCTGCTCACCGGCCTCGGCGGGCGCCCGACCGGCGGGTTCGTCGAGCTGGTCCGGCGCCGGCCGGCGGGCGGCCAGTCCCCTGGGTGGGCTCAGGAATCCTCGTAGGCGGCGGCGACCCGCTTGGGCACGACCATGCGCCACGCCTCGACGACCAGCTCCCGCATCTCCGCCCGGTCGATCGCGTCCAGCCACACCCGCACCCAGTTGTAGCGCTCATCCGAGGCCGCCGGCATGTGGAACTTCTCCGGCTCGCTGGCCACCAGCGCCGCCCGCTCCTCCTTGGGGAAGGCGAACCCCATCGACCGCTCATCGGGCGAGATCGACAGGAACACGAGCCTGCCGACCCGGAACTTGACGTGGTCGCGGATCAGCCGCTCCTCGCTGCGCGGCAGCGACCCGGCGACCCGGCGCACGTCCTCGGCCGTGACCATCCTCGCGGCACCTCCTTCGGGTCGGCTTCCCAGGGGACGATGGAGACCGCCGGCAACGCTACCGCGCCCCACCGACGATCCAGCCGAGCCGGACCGCCTGGCGCGAGCGACCCGCTCGTCGTGCAGAACCCCATCGGCCTGGTCGTCCTCGGTGTAGAGGTCGCGTTGGAGGTACAGGGCGATGGCCTCCAGCAGCGGCCCGTACGCCTCGGCGCGGCAGGAGCGGAAGGCCACGAAGCAGCGGCCATCCGGCCGCACGAACGCCGCGGCCGCGCCGACGACCGACCCGCCGCGGGCCGTGGGCCGGTTGGCGAGCGGATGAGGTCTCGATGAGGCCCTGCTCACAGCAGTTCAAGCAAACCGATTGCCCTGGACCTGCCCCACGGCCGGGTGAGGACGACGGATCGATCAGAGTGCGGTGTCGGTGCCGGCTGCGGTGACGGTGAGGCCAGTGCCCCGGTGGCCGTCGTGTCGCTGCCGGGCCGCAGGGCCGGCCTTGAAGTGGTAGAGAAGCTTCTTACGAGCAAAGCAAGCAAGGATACGTCGATGCGGAACGACGTCATAACGGGAGGATTGGCGTCGTCATACGTTGGCATGCTAGGAAAGCAGTGCAAGGTGATCCTTGGGCGTTGCGTGCCAAGCATGGCCTCCGCTACGACCGGGGCAGGCCTCCTGTGGCCCCGGAGCCGACGCTATCAGCCGCACCTGCCCAGGCTGGCGGCGACGGGTACCAGCGCCACCCTCTGGCCGTCCTGGCGTCTCGTCCACGAACGGCCGGTCACCCTTCGCCCACCGGCAGCCGGTCGTGCCCGGCGGCTTCAACCGGCTCGCCGCCGCCGGTGGCCGACAGGCCGTCGCGGGCATCGCCCCGGTCCTGCTCGGACTCGAGAAGGCGGGGTCAGGCGGCGCTCGGTCCAACTCGGGACCACCCCGACCCAGATGCTGGGGTCCTGGGCTCGGCGTCGATCCCGGTGTCGGCCAGCCCCCGGTCGCGCTGCTGGCCGACTTGGGGACGTGGGCCGCGGTCGCCCCGCCTGCTCGTCGCGGTCTGGCGTGTCGGTCTGGCCAACCGGTTCGGCCAGTGCCTGGCCAGCCGGTGCGCCGTTGTCCAGGGTCACGCTGTCGTAGTCGAGCCCGTAGTGGGGGAACAGCTCGGCCTCCTCGGCCGCCGACAGCTGGCCGTCCGGCTCGATGTTGGGGGCCTGCTTGACCTGCAACCTCTGGTGGGGCACCTGGAGCTCGTCGCCGACCTCCCGCGCCTCGGCGAGCGGCACAAACGTCGAGCGCAGGCCGAACAGGCCGGTCTGCACCACCGCCCACTCGGGCCGGTCGGTCTCGTTGTCCAGGTAGATGTCGACGACCTCGCCGATCTTGTTGCTGTCGCGGTCGACCATGACCCGGCCCCGCCAACCACGGGCCGTTCCGATGCTGGGGGTCGCCATGTTCGCCTCCCTCCTGCTCGGCTACCGCAGTCGGGCTCTGCCAGCCCATCACGCCGCAGGCGACCAACGGGTAGCTTGCTGCTCCCTGCCGCCGCGAACCTTGACGTGCAGCGCTACCCCCAGCGCCCCTGGCTGGCCGCGACCGGGAGGTCCCCGTCCTGGCCCAGCCCAGCGGCCCGCCGGGCCTGCTCGAAGAGCGGCTCGGGGGGATACTGGACCCGTTCCCCACTGACCCAGCGCGGATCAGGTTCCGCTCGGCCCTCCCGGCCTTCTTCCCCGACGTGGGCCAATCTGGCCTGCTGGTCGAGCGGCTCGGGGGGGTGCTGGATCGGCCGGGCTGTGACCCAGCCTTGGTGATCTTCCGCTCGGCTCCTCGCGCCTTCGCCCCTTGGGTCGGCCGGCCTGGCCGGCCCGCCCAGCTGGCGGGAGGGCTCCTCCGGGCCGAAGAAGGCATCCAGCAGGCGGGCGTGGTCAGGCTCGGGCGCAACCACCTGGTCCTCCAGGCCCTGCCGCAGACCTCTGAGCTGCTTGCGGCGCGCCCGTCGCCCCTTGGTCGAGTTGACCGAGGCGACCAGCACCAAGGCCACGACGAAGCCGAGCCCGGCCGCGATCGCCAACAGCCAGCCCTCCGGATAGCCGCCGACGGTCTGGCCGAACACCGTGACCTGGCCGGCGCTGGGGTTCTCCCAGACCAGGTCGGCCACCACCACCCCGCCGGCTACCGCCAGCACGAACAGAACAAATGCGGCCATTGGCCATCCTCCAACGTCGCGTCGCCTGAACCACCAGGCGCCCTGCCGGCGCCCGGAAGCGCCGCCAACTGGGGCATTGATTGATCTGGTCAGCCGGCAGGGCCGGTAAGCCCGTCCTCCCGGGCGACCGTGGCCCGCCGGCGCAGACCAGCACCCAACAACACCAGGCTTTGATCAGGATCCTTGAGGCGGAAGGGGCATCACCTCCCGGGTGGGAGGTAGGGAGCTGTGGCCGGTGCTGGTTGTTGGGGGAACAGCACAGCACCAAGGGGGACGGACGAAAGAATCGGGGGGCGTTTCCTGTAACAGCGCTGGAGCAGCCGTCAGCGTTACGGCACGCCAGCTGATCGAGGCGATCCAGCGTGGGATGGCGCCTTTGTGCAGCGGGTGGCGCCTTCTTGTAGGCCTCGGCTTGCTTGTCGAAGCGGTCGGCGCCGGCGGACGCGACCTGCCGCCCCAGCCGCTTACCGCCATCGGCGGTGGGCGCTTGCGTGCCGGGTAAGTCCGGGTCGGGATTTGTCGGTTCGTGGCCGTGCCAGTGGGTAGGCGGCCAGCATGGCAGTAGGTGCAGCCGATCGTGTCATCGCCAACCGCTACGCCCTCAAGACTGGCCTTGGACCAAGTGAGCTGGGAAGGGTCTGGCACGCCCAGGACACCCTCCTTGGGCGGGAGGTCGTGGTCAGAGAGATTGTGCTTCCGCCCTGGCTGGCTGGCCCGGAGCGTCGCGCAACCCAGGCATCGGTGCTCCGTCAGGCCGGAGCGGTCGCACGGCTCAGCCATCCCGGCGTGGTCACCGTGTTCGACGTGGTCGCCGACCACCATGGGATCTTCATCGTCACCGAACTCGTCCAGGCCCCTACCCTGGCGGATCTGATGCGGGCCGAGGGGCCGCTACCGCCGCTGCGAGTGGCCGAGATCGGC
>DASUPQ010000473.1 GCA_036280995.1 Actinomycetota bacterium
CTCGCGAGCCTCGGCAATCCCGTCCTTGCCGTTCTGGCGGGGCTCGACGACGACCACCTGGGCGGCGGCCCAGCGTCCGTCACGACGTTCGCCGAGACCCCCGTGGAGCACGAGCTGCTGGTGCGGTTCCAGGATCAGGCCGCCGCTTGCCGCCAGGTCGATCGCTTCCTGCCCCGCCGACGACGGCGCGCTTGGCACGAGATGGAACCTTGGCGTCTGCTCGCCGAGCAGCACGGCGGTTCGCGACTTCGTCAACGGGCGGAGTCTTGGTGTCCGGCACGCCGAGCGCCGCCAGCTCCTTGACCGTGTCGCGCAGCTGCTTCGACAGGGCAGCCACCTCGCCGGGCCCGGCCATCTTGATCGTGATGGCGAGAGCGTCGCGCAGCGCCGAGAGCGTTTGCCGTTGGTCGCCCTGTTGGACAACGGCCACGAACTTGTCGCCGTTCGTGTTGGAGAGAGCCGACGGGGCCGGTTCTGACGGCTGCTTGCCCACGATCAGTGGTTTCTGGAACGCTCGGGGGGAGATTTCGGGGAAAGTGCGAGGGTCTCCCGGCGCCCTCGATCGTTGAACTTCGCATAGCCCCTACCCCAGAAGCCGGAGCTGGTCGCCGCTCGGACCTGTCCGGTCAGCCTTGAGCGAGTTGCACAGGAAGTGGGCGCACTGGACGTTGACCGGAGCGTCAACTCCACCGTTGGCCAGCGGCAGGATGTGGTCGATGACCGGTGCGAGGGGATGTGGCACGACTGCGGTCTTGAGTACGCGCCTCCGACACAACTGACAGAGCCAGTGATCACGGGCAAAGACCTCCGCTGCGACGTAAGGCTGACTGGCTACGCCACGCTTAGCTGCGCGCCGCCGGCGCCGCTCGGATCGCCTGGTTTCCCGCTGACAGGCTGGGCAGGCGACGGAACCCTGTCGGGCTGGCTGGACCCATGTGGCTCCGCATCGGCATGCGACCGACACCGGGGTGCCCGCTTTCTTTCGGTAACGGAGAACGTATGCCTGGTGCTTACGCCGCCTACGTAAGGAGCCACGACAGTCCTGGCAAATAGGAGTGGATGAGCGTCGCCAGATCAGCGGCGTCGAGCACTCAGCGCAGGGATGCCACGGGATAGAGGTCGACCGGCCGACGTAAGCCCTGCTGACCGCCGCACACTGATTCGAGCAGAATCGAGTGCGCATCTTTGGGTGCCACCAGAACTCCTGGCCACACCACTCACACGGTCGCTGCCCCTTGAAGTAGGTCGCTCTCATGCCGGGTACCGGCGGATTCACCACACCTGACTCCTCGGCCCGGACGGGCCACGCTTCGTCCTCGTCCCATTCCCCCGGCTGCTGTTGCACCGACGATGGGCGTGGCGCAGGTTGCTGCGGTCCAGCGCCGCGTACTTCGCCCCGAGCGGGTGTAGAGAGCGGGGGATGACCTCGTCGATCGAACTGGACATCGGGTGCTGGACCCGTCCACTCCGCGGCAGCATCAAGTCGATCGGCTTTCCGCAGCGCCAGCAGTTCGGCTCTTCCCTCCGGACCTGCTCACACACACGCCGGCGGGGCCGGCCGAGGAGTTCAGGAGCCGCCAACGGACCCACTTCGCAGCACTAGCTCAGGTACACCACCATTAGCACAACGGTGCAGGTCAAGGGCGGATAACGCACGGAAGGCGCTCATCGGCCGACTCGGCTCCCAAGCCAATCGAGGACGCGTTCGATGCGGGAAGGTGGCCCAGGCTTCCCCTCGGTCAACCTAGGGTCGGGACGAGTGGGCTCCGGCGGGCAGGGGCAGCGGCGAACGTAGACCGGCATTCCGGCAAACCCAGACTCCGGCCACAGGCCGACGTTGTTGATCTGCAAAGTCTTGAACCGCGCCCATTCCGCCTGATCCATGAGCACGTGCTCGCCGTGAGGCCCGTTGTGAACGTCCATCACGAGGCCTTCACCCGTGGAGCAGCCTTCATCCTCGGGACCTTGGGCATCCGCCCGCCCTGGGCGTGGATCCACCGCTCCTCGATCGTCGGCTTCCGATCGTGCCGCTTGTCGAACCTGTAGCACCATTCGCAGACGAGCACCTTGCCGACGACCTTGTCGCCCTTGCGCTCCTGGGCGAACAGGTAGGTCCGGCTGCGGTAGTCGAGCGGGATGGGCGCCTTGCCCTCCTTCGCCTCGACCTTGGCCGCGGCGTGCACCGCCTCCTGGCACCAGCCGCAGCTCGGCTCGCCCTTGGCCGGCAGCCCGCGCTGGGCCCTGGCAATCTCGCCGTAGGCGGCATCGAGGTCGAGGATGAGGGCATGGGCGGCATCCACGATCCGGTCAAGGCGGGCGGATGTCACGACCGGAGCGGGCCGGCGGCCCTTCCGAGCATGCTTGCAGCCTGGGCACGCGTCCGAGCCAGCCGGCACGGCGGCGCCGCATTTGGGACACTCGTCGGGGAACGGGGCCAGGGCCTCGGTCTCGACTGGACGGGACACGCCGCCCTTGGCCCCGCGCCCGTTGCCCCGCGGGCCGATGCCTGGTCCCATCTCGTCGAGGCGCTCGTCGAAGGCGGCCATGCCGTAGCGGATGCCCACGGCGATCTCGGCCAGCTGGGCCAGCTTCTCGTCGCGGGTCACGCCGGCCTCACCAGGTCCGCGGGCCGCAGGGCGCACGGTCGGATGTGCCAGGCGCCACAGGTGCCGTAGCTGCACGCGTACGTCGAGTACCGCCGGCCCGTGAGGGCGAACACCCGGTTGGCCGCGGCGTGGGCCTCCGGCTCGTCAGCGAAGGCGGCCCGCGGGCGGACGCGCCCGCCGACGTCCCGGAAGACATGCGGTGCACGGCGCTCCTGTTGGCGCTGGGCTGCCCCGCGACCGGGCATCACTCGGCCCCTTCCGCCAGGTCCGCAGGGCGCAGGGCGCAGGGCGCAGGGCGCAGGGCGCAGGGC
>DASUPQ010000474.1 GCA_036280995.1 Actinomycetota bacterium
TCTGGCCAAGCGCTTCGGGTCGGTGCAGGCCCTGCGCGACCTCGATCTCGAGGTCCAGCCGGGCGAGGTATTCGGCTATCTGGGACCCAACGGAGCCGGCAAGACCACCACCATCCGGCTACTGCTCGACTTCATCCGACCCACCAGCGGCCGCATCGAAGTCCTCGGGGGCAGCGGCGCCGACCCGGCGGTGCGGCGCCGGATTGGCTACCTGCCTGCCGAGCTGCCAGTCGACCGCCGCTGGACCGCCCAAGACCTGATCGACTTCTACGGCAAGCTGCGCGGCGGCGTAGATGCCGGCTGGGTCAAGGAGCTGCTGGACCGCTTCGACCTCGACCCCCACCGGCGGGTCGGGGAGCTGAGCACCGGCAATCGGCGCAAGATCGGCATCATCCAGGCGGTCATCCACCGTCCCGAGCTGCTGGTGCTGGATGAGCCGTCCAGCGGCCTTGATCCGCTGCTGCAGTACGAGTTCCAGCTGCTAATCCGGGAGCTGGCCGGGGCGGGAGCGACCGTGTTCTTGTCCAGCCATGTGCTGCCGGAGGTCGAGGCCCTGGCCGGCCGGGTGGCGATCCTGCGCCGGGGTGAGCTGGTCACCGTGGCCGGCATCCAGGAGTTGCGCCAGCAGGCCCGCCAGCGAATAGAGCTGCGGCTGGCCCGGCCGGCCGACGCCACATGGTTCGCCGGCGTTCCCGGCGTGGTCGAGGCCCAGGCCGACGACACCCGCATCCGCCTGGTCGTCGAGGGTCCGGTGGGTCCGGCCCTGCAGGCCGCGGCCGGGCTGGAGGTGCAGCGCATCGTCACCCACGAGGCCGACCTGGAGGACGTCTTCCTCAGCTACTACCAGGAGCAGCCAGCATGATCGTCGCCGCCCGCCTGGTCCGCGACCGCCGCTGGGCGACGCTGGGGTGGGCGCTCGGCTTCGTCGGCCTCACCTTGTTCACCGTCGCCCTGTACCCCTCCATCAAGGACCAGCCGTCATTTGACGAGCTGCTCGCCGACCTCCCCGACACCTTCCGGTCGGTGATCGGCTACGACGCAGCCGTCCCGCTGCGGTCGCCCGCCGGCTACCTCCAGGCCCGGCTGTTCTCCACCCTCGCCCCGCTGCTGGCGGTGGTGTTCGGCATCGGCGCCGGAGCCCGGGCGATCGGCGGCAGCGAGGAGGCCGGCACCCTGGAGCTGCTGCTGGCCAACCCCGTCACCCGCGGCCGCGTCCTGGTTGAGCGCTACCTGGCCACCTTCGGCCTGCTGGCCGGCCTGGTCGCCGTGTTCGGCCTGGCCCTGCTCGTCCTTGGCCCCCCGTTCGGAGCCCTGGAGGGCGTCCCGACCGGCAACGTGGTCGCGGCCTGCGCCGCCGTCTTCACCCTCGGCCTGCTGCACGGCTCGCTCGCCTTCACCATTGGTGCGGTTGCCGGCCGCCGCGGCATCGCCGTCGCGCTGGCCACCGTCGTGGCGGTCGCCGGCTACCTGGTCGAGACCGTACTGGCCGCCGCCGGGGACCTGGGCGCCGTGCGCCAGCTCAGCCCCTGGCATTGGTATCTCGACCGGAACCTGCTCGCAGAAGGCGCCGCCCCCGCCGCGTTCGTGGTCCCGCTGGCCATCAGCGCCGTCCTGGCCTGCGTCGCCTGGGTCGTATTCCGCCGGCGCGACCTGCGATGAACCTACAGGAACTCAGGCGTTGGCTTGACGGTACTGCTTGGGCTGCCATTGGAGGAACCGTAACGTTCTCGTACCGGCGTCCTGCCAATTTTGGCTACTGATAGCCCTGAGCGCGGTGGCCCGAGAGCAGGGTGGTGAGGATGCAGGCGAGGACCAGGGTCCTGCTTGCCTGGTCGTTGTGGCTCTTCACCGTTGCCTGCTGTGCCGCCGGCCTGCTGGTCACCCTGGCGGTGACCCGGCCGGTCACCCTCGCCGTGCTGGCCAGGGGCGCCGGCTACGCGTTGGCCTTTCCGCTCGGCTATTCCACCATCGGGCTGGTGCTGAGCCTTCGCCGGCCAGCCAATCCGATCGGCTGGCTGTACGCCGCCGCTGGATTGGTGTGGTCGCTGATCATCCCCCTGGAGCCCTGGGTCGCCCAGCTGGTACGCGACCAGCGGCCGCTGCCCCTGGCCGCCCGGGCCGCCTACGTCGTCCTCCAGCCCGCGGAGTCCAGCGTCAGCAGCTGCGCTGGGTCGCCGCTGGCGCCACCGCCACGGTCGCCGCCATCTGGGTATTGGTCCCGGTGGCCCTGTCTGGGGTTGCCCCCGCCGTCCCGGTGGTGCTCTTCCCGCTGGCGTCGCTGTGCGTGCCGGTCGCGGTCGCGGTGGCGATGCTGCGCTACCGCCTCTGGGACCTGGACCGCCTGGTCAGCCGCACCGTCACCTACACCGTCGTCACCGCCGTGCTCGCCGTCCCCTACCTGCTCGTCCTCCCGGCCGTGACCCGCCTGGCCGGCGAGGCCGGCAGCCTGGCGGTGGCCGCCGTGACCCTGGCCGCGGTGGCCGGATTCGCGCCGCTGCGCCGGCGGGTCCGGGACCGGGTGGATCGGCGCTTCAACCGTCACCGCTATGCCGCCGCCCGCACCGTGGCCGTGTTCGCCGCCCGCCTG
>DASUPQ010000475.1 GCA_036280995.1 Actinomycetota bacterium
GCCGAGGGGATCCAGGCCTCGTTCGAGGACGGTGTGCTGCAGATCCTGGTGCCCAAGGCCGAGGAGGCCAGCCCCAAGCGCATCCAGATACGCCCCGGCCGAACCGAGGCCCCCGCGACGAGCAGCGCAGGCGCAAGCAGCAAGGACACAACGGCCAGTTGAGTCCAGCCGGAGGGGCGGGTCACCCGGTCCGCCCGGGAGCGTCTCCCCGCCTCTTAGCCGGCGTCAACAGCGACGACAACCAAGCGCCCGCCGCCTCTCGTCCGTAGGTAGCCACTTACCACAGCCAAGAAGACGAACAGAGGTGCTCTGATGCCACGCTGCCCGCTGTGCCGATCGGCCCTGGTCACCATCGGCTTCGGTCTGTACCCGATCGCCATCTGCACCAGCTGCGGGGCCCGCTGGGTCCAGGACGGCCGCCAGCAGCGGGCGATCAACCAGGTCCAAGAACCCACCCTGTTCGCCTCGGCCCGCTAACTGGATCCCAACAGGCGGCCGCGCCACAGCTCCGCACGCTCCAGCGGCTGCTTCCTGAGAGGACTGGCCATGGTGATCCACTACCCGCCCGCGCGGCTTCGCCACCACCGCGACCAGCCGGCCGCGATCACCAACCTCCTGATCGCCACCTCGGGATCGTCCCACCAAACCAGCGACATCTCGCTTGGCAGCCCGACCTGCTCGGCGGGCAGCCGCCGCGGCCGCTGGGCGCTATATCCCAACGGCGAACAGGTCGTGGTCCTCTGGCCCGGCGGGGCTCTGACCGGCTCACCGGGCGAGGTTGCCGGTGAGCTGGACCAGCTGGACGGCGACGGCCACGATGCGCTGGACCGCGGCGCTGTCTGGGCGATCCGGCAGTTCCTGACCGACCCCGCCGCCACCGATGGCGCCCGATGGTCGTCGACCCGGACGCGGACCTGGTCCAGCCCCGCGGTGGGCTACTGGCTCAGCGGTGCCACCAACCAGCCCGGCCACCACACCCACCCGCCGGCCAGCCGGTCCGGCGCGCCTACACCGGTCCCGCCGATACCGCTGCCCGACCCCAGCCCGCAGCCGACCCCAGCACGAGCCGCCTGACCACACCCCAACCCCGCACGCCAGCATCCGCCACCACGACGGCCGGCCGCTGTTGCCGACAGGTCGGTTCCATGCCGAACCGAGAACGGGAGCCGACGACATGACCGCAACCAGCAGCACGCCCACCACCGCTCCTCCTCCCACCCGACCACCGGCGCCGCCGGGGCTGCGGCTGCAGCTGGACCCCACGATGGCCGGCACCGGCGCCGTGGATGGTGGCTGGTGGCCACGCTCGCGGGATCCGGATGCCGAACTCCCCGACCTCATCGCGGGCCTGGACTCCACCCTTGGGCCGATCACCCGGATAGCGCTCAACCTGAACGCCTGGGACACCGCTCCCCGCCGCGTGGCCATGGACGGTCGCCGCGTCCGCGTCGGCTGGTTCCGCCATATGGACGCCCACACGATCGGAGTCAGCAGAGCGTCCCAGGACCGCGTGCTCTTGCTGGTGGTCCCGCCGCAGGCCACCACGGCCGCGGCGGGGATCGCGATGGCCATGGCAGCTGACGCGGCCAACAGCGCCGGGCCGGCCGACATCCTGGCAGCCGCCGGGATCGGCGGCGAGGACCCCATGCCGCCGCAGCCACTCCCGTAGCAACGCCCCACCTTCCCGACCTGATCCCGGATCGTTGATCCTTGGTCCGTGGCCGGTTGCTCCTCGGCATCGCACCTGGAAAGGAACGCTGGCAGCCATGCCGATCGAACCCGCGCAGCTTGCCGGCAGCCTCGGCGCTCTGAGCTCCCTCGACGTCGACCAGGGCCTGGACGTGACCCTGCAGCAGGTGCTGCGCTCGGCCACGACGCTGCTGGATGCGGACCGGGCCGTCCTCATGCTGGTCGACCAGGCCGGCGCGTTGCGGTGGGCGAGCGCCTCCGGCCCGGGTGGTGAGGCCGTGGCCGGCGCCCTCAGTGTGCCTGTCGAGGTCGGTGGTGGCCCGCTGGGGACACTGGATGTCTACGTCGGCGCCCCAAGGGAGTGGGACGACAGTGCGGTGGCCGCCCTGCAGGCCTATGCCGGGCTGGTCGCGAGCCTGCTTGTGGCCGCGGTGACGGCGCGGCAAACGGGCCCGTTGGCCGGGCAGTTACAGGCGGCCTTGGCGCACCGGTCGCTAGTCGAGCAGGCCGTACAGCTGCTCGTCGACCGCGAAGACCTGGACCGGCCGGCCGCTCTCGGGTGGCTGGAAACATCGGCCAGGTCGTCCGGGCGCGTGCTGGTCGAGATGGCCCGTGCGGTGGTCGGGGGGGTGCCGCTCCCTTCGGACCGGCTGGCCCAGGCCAGGGTGCAGCGGCGCGAGGCCACCGATCTTGCGGTTGCGGTGCACCGCCGGGACTCGGAGCTGCACGAGGGCGCGGCCCGACGGTACGAGCGGGGCGGCCAGCCTGGCCGAGCCCAGACCGAGCGGCTGCAGGCGGCCGCGGCGCGTGGCCGGATCATCGACGCCGAAGCCGAACAGCGCCGAGCCGACCAACAACCGTAGACGGCCGCGACAGGACACGGCCCTCCACGCCGGACCCGTCAGCCGGTGGGCAGCGACGCCGTCACTCGAAGGTCACCCAGTCGGCCACAACCGTGGGCGCTGCCTCGCTGGCTCCTTGCTGCCGCTTGGGACAGCGGACCGCGCTACTTGGGCGCGTCGGTGGCG
>DASUPQ010000476.1 GCA_036280995.1 Actinomycetota bacterium
GGCCGAGGCGGGGCGGGCCGGGCTTGACCGGGCTGGGGCCCCGTCGCTGCGCCTTCGAGGACCGGCAGGCACCCACCGCCTGCCCACACGTCCTGGGAGGCGCCCATGCCCGCCGTGCAGCTCTGTGCCCACTTCACCGACACAGAACTCACCCTACGAACCCAGGCCCGCGTTAGTGCCCGTCCAACCCTGCCCGACCCGGTCGCCATCGCCCGGGCCCTGGCGTTGGCCATCTGCGAGGTCGAGGCCGGGCTGCGCTCGGCCAGTGGCGCTCACCGATCTGCGGTACTCCTTTCCCCCGGCCTTGAGGGGCTATCGGGGAAGGTCGGCGGGGCGTATGGTGGCAGCGTTGGTTCCCTTGCTTAGGAGCCGGCGTAGAAGCCCAGGCGGCTTCGTGGGGCTGTTGGGCCTGATCGGCACCCAGGGCCGTCGTCGTGCCTGGCCTGTTGACCGGGTTCGCCTGTTCGGCGACCGGACCAAGGCATTCCCACCTGAGTGGATTCGGTGCACAATCTCCGCCGACCTGAGACCGCTTCTCTCCCCGAACCCACGACGGCGCGGGAGCACACATGAAGGCAATCGTCCAGGACCGGTATGGCGGACCCGAGGTGCTGGAGTTCCGGGACATCGACCAGCCAGTCCCCAACGACAACGAGGTCCTGGTCAAGGTCCAGGCGGCTGGCGTCCATCGGGGCGACTGGCACATCATGACCGGCCTGCCCTACATGATCCGCCTGGTCGTCCCGACCCTCGGGCCACGCAAACCCAAGGTCCCCGTGCTGGGCATGGACATCGCCGGGACCGTCGAGGCGGTCGGCAAGGATGTCACCCGGTTCCAGCCTGGTGAGGCGGTGTTCGGCTGGACCGACGGCTCCTTCGCCCAGTACGCGGTAGCTCCAGAGGACCACTTGGCGGCCAAGCCAGGCGTCCTCTCCTTCGAGGAGGCGGCGGTCGTGCCCATCTCGGGGTTCGCCGCCCTCCAAGCGGTGCGCGACGTGGGCGAGGTCCAGGCGGGCCAGCAGGTCCTGGTCCTGGGGGCGGCCGGGGCGGTGGGGTGGTTCGCGGTCCAGGTCGCCAAGGCGTTCGGCGCCCACGTCACTGGGGTGGCCAGCACCAGCCAGCTGGAGCTGGTCGGCTCGATTGGGGCTGACGAGGTCATCGACTACACCCGCACCGACGTCACTGACGGGGCCCGGCAGTGGGACGTGATCGTGGACACCGGGGGTCGCCGGAGCCTGGCCCAGCTGCGGCGTGCCCTCACCCCCACGGGGACGTTGGCTATTGTTGGCGGTGAGGGGGGCGGACGGTGGCTGGGCGGGTTCCTGCGCAACCTGCGGGCGCCGGTGCTGTCACGGTTCATCGGTCAGCGGCTGCGGATGCTGGCCTCTAAGCCGAACCAGGACGACCTGCAGGTCCTGCGGGAGCTGATCGAGGCCGGCAAGCTCAGGCCACTCGTCGGCCGGACCTATCCGTTGGGCGAGGTCCCCGAGGCCATGCGGGCGCTGGAAGCCGGCAAGACTCGCGGCAAGATCGTCATCACCGTGTAAGCCGACCAGCGCACAGATCAAAGGAGCGCGAACCACCTCCACCGCAGCGGCACGGCGCTGGCAGGTCAGCGCCGAACCGGTCGGCCGGCGAGCTTGGCCATAAGATCAGTGATCGTCGCCTGGTCTCGAGTTGACGGCACGTGCCAAAGGTGCGGGGCCGGCCTGTGCCTGGAATGGGGGTCCATCGTGGCGACCGAACCCACCCCCAAGGACACGGGCCGGGACTATCCGTCCCAGCCTGGTCCCGGACCGAGGGGCAGGATTGGTTGGATCGTCGCCGGCTCGCTGGCCACCGGACTCGTCGCTGCTGTACTCCTCGCCGGTGCCCCGTTCATCCCAGCCGAGGAACGCGCCGTCACCGGGGCGGTCCTGTGCGGGTTCGCCCTGGGCTGGGCGATGTTGGCGGTGCTCTCGGTGCGGTTCACCGATCAGCCGCAGCGATGGGCGGTGGCTCCTGCGCTGTTCATGGGAGGGGGCGGTCTTCTCCTGGTGGGGGTTGGCTCCCCGGTGGACCAGGTGCTCAAGTGGGTGTGGCCCCCGGCCATGCTGGCGTTGGCCATCTGGATGCTCGTCCGGGTCCATCGACAGCTGCATAGCCGAGGCGGACGCTGGCTGCTGTATCCGGTGATCGTGGTGCTGGCGCTGGCCTCGATCGGTGGCGGCTACCAGACCCTGGGTGAAGCAGCCGATGCCGAGGCTTATCCGATGCCTGGTCGGTTGATCGACGTGGGCGGCCACCGCCTGCATCTGAGTTGCACCGGCGCAGGCACGCCCACCGTGGTGCTGGAGCCGGGCGCCGGCGGGATGTCGTCGAGTCTCGGGTGGATCGCGCCGGCCGTGGCCCGTGACACCCGGGTCTGTGTCTATGACCGCGCCGGTCGCGGGTGGAGCGAGCCCGCTTCAACCGCTCAGGACGGCGCCCAGATCGCGACCGACCTCCACACGTTGCTGCAGCGCGGACACGTTCCCGGGCCCTATGTGCTGGCCGGCCATTCCTTCGGCGGCCTGTATGTGCTCACCTTCGCCGCTCGCTATCCCGACGAGGTCGCCGGCATGGTGCTGGTGGACGCCACCGCGCCGGCGGCGGCGGCGACACCAGGGACACCATCGCCTGGCCACGGGGGCGCCAACGACGCCATGCGCCGTGTCTCCGCCCTGGTGCCGACCGCAGCTCGACTGGGTCTCGCCCGCCTGTACGCCCGGTTCGACTTCGGCAGCCTGCCGCCGCGGTCCCGGGAGGAGGTACGCGCCAGCACCGCCACCGCAAGCACGCTTCGCAGCACGATCGACGAGTACTTCCAGGCGACGGCCTCGACCGAGCAAGCTGCCGCCCTCAGTGACTTGGCCGACAAGCCGCTGATCGTGCTGACCGCCGGCAGCGGACATGATGCCGCCTGGTCCGCGGCCCAGAACCGCATGGCCACGTTGTCAACCAACAGCGTGCACCGCATCATCGACGGCGCCACCCACGAGGACTTGATCACAGACGAAGAAGACGCCGCCGCCACCACGCAAGCGATCCTCGACGTCGTCTCATCGGTCCGGAGCCCAGGGCGCCTGGTCAGGTGATCCGGCGCCTCAGCAGAGCACTTGGGCGCGCCGCCTGACCCCGCCCCCAGCCGGTCAGCGGTCCCGACTGCCAGCGGGTCCGGCAGGGAAGACCACCGTGGAGGCCTCGAGGTCGCGGCGGAACGCCCGCTGTCCATAGATGCCCTGGCTAACCAGGCTGACCAGGAAGCCCACCGCCGCGGCCAGTGCCAGCGGCAGCGGCCCCGACGGCCCGGCGACGCTGCGCCACAGCAGCCCCGCAACCACTCCGGCCAGCACGCTATTGACGACCACGATCATCGAGCCGGCGGTCAGCAGCGCCTGCCACCAGGGGTTGCCCCCGGTCCGGACGCCGATCGCGGCCAGGGTGACCCAGGGGTCGTCGGTGGCCGGCAGCACAAAGTAGGGTTCCATCTCCGGGGCGAGCTCCAGGAAGTAGTGGCGGATCCGGTTCATGCCCTGCCCGTACAGCCGCCACTCGGCGTTGACCTGCAGCAGCCGCCCATGGGTGACCACGCCCAGGAAGAACACGACCGGCAACAGCACCAGCGCGAACGCCCGGAACGCAAAGCCCAGCCCGGACAGCTGCGCGGTCAGCGCCAAGGCGATGATCGAGCTCGACAAGGTGCCCAGGTACAGCTGCAGCCGGCTACTGATCTCGGCGTTGGCGACCGCACGGGCGGTCTGGAGCGTGAAGTGCTCTGTGGTCATGAACTGCAGGATGCTCTGCCGGTCGGCGCCGGCACGGGACTCCTCCACGATCACCTCCGTCAATCGACCCGGGCGGCCGCTAGCCGCGCCGAGTTCGGTGATGCAACTGCTTGGCGCATCATGATCGGGCTGCGATGACCCGGCGACCTCGTCGCCGAGCACGACGTGGTTCCTGACGCCAGCCCTGGTCGTGGCGGAGCTGGTGGCTCGGCCTTGCGCCGGGTCGGCCTTGGTCTCTTGGCGTGGTGATGCGGGGTGCTGCCCGGGGTACAGAGACCGCTGTGATTGAGGTCGACCGGGGTTGGCGAGGATGGCCGTCCACGAGGAGCCCACAGGCGGAGAGCACGGCGTGCCGTTGCCGATCGCGTGCCGCTCTTCTCGCTGTTTGGCGCTGAGGTCGTCTCGTCGGTGGGGAACAACATCACCACGCTGGCGGTGCCCTACGTGGCGGTTCGTTGAGCATGTTCTTCCGGCCGGCGCTTCGCCGCATGGACGTCCGGGCCAACCGGTGATACGAGATGGAGCCGCCAGGTGTGCCGCGCCGGATGCCGGCAGGGGTCCAGGTCGAGCCGCTGCTGAATCTGTGCGATGCCTGCCCCGGTTGGAGCTGTCGAAAGGACGACCATGACCCACGATGGGACCACCGACGCGGCCGCGCCTGGACTCCCTGCCCTGTTGATCGCGGACGCCGATCCCAAGGCCCGTGCCGCGACCGAGGCGGCGTTGGCTCGCCGCTTCGGGGCCGACTATCACATCTTGACCGCCGATTCTTCCCAGGCCGGTCTGGAGATCCTGCAGGAACTGGCAGAC
>DASUPQ010000477.1 GCA_036280995.1 Actinomycetota bacterium
AGCCAGTCGGTGCGCGGCTCGGCCCCGATCAGGATGAACATCGCCGAGGCGGGGACCTCCCGGGTCGCGCCCGTGTGCCGGTCCCGCAGGGTCAGGCCCTCCAGGCGCTGGCGTCCGTGGCCGTCGACCACCTCGGTGTGGAGCAGCACGGCGATGTTCGGGGTCGCCTCGACCTTCCGCACCAGGTAGTCGGACATGAACTCGCCCAGCCGCTCGTCGATGGTGACGATCGTCACCGAGGCCGCGTAGGCGGACAGGTGGATCGCCGCCTGCCCGGCCGAGTTGCCGGCGCCGACCACGAACACGTCCTCGCCCCGCAGCGCCCGGGCCTCGCCGCCGGTGGACCCGTAGAAGACGCCGGCCCCGTTCAGCGCCTCCAGCGCCGGCACGCCCAGCCGCCGCCAGGCCACGCCCATGGCCAGGATCACCGCCCGGGTGGCCACCTCGCCGCCGTCCGACAGCCGCACCAGCCGGTCGCGTCCCCTGGCCCGCAGCCCGGTCGCGGCCTGGGCCAGGATGAAGTCGGCCCCGAACAGCCAGGCCTGCTGCACGGCCCGCTGGGCCAGCTCGTCGCCGCTCAGCCCGTAGGGGAACCCCAGGTAGTTGCGGATGTGGGAGCTGGTGCCGGCCTGGCCTCCGGGGACGGCCGGCTCCAGCACCTGGGCCGCGAAGCCCTCGGAGGCGGCGTAGACGGCCGCGGCCAGCCCGGCCGGCCCCGCCCCGACGATCAGCACGTCGCAGCCGCCACCGGCCGGGCTGGTCCGCATGCCCAGGGCCCGGGTGAGCTCGGCGTGGGTCGGGTCGACCAGGACCAGGCCGCGGCGGAACAGCACCACCGGCAGGCGGCTGCCGTCCTCGCCGGCCTGCTCGAGCAGGCGCCGGCCGTCGGGCGAGTCGTCGGGGTAGAAACCGAAGGGGATCCCGACCCTGGCCAGGGTGTCGCGCAGCTCGTGGGAGCGGGCCGCCCAGCGCCGGCCGACGATCTGGATCGCCTCGGCACCCTCCCCCCGCGACTTCTCCCAGGCGGCCAGGAACTCGCTCACCGGCAGGTACAGGTACTGCTCGACCGGCAGCCACGGCCGGAACAGGACGTAGTCGAGCTGGCCGAGGGTCATGGCCCGGACCACCGGCTGGCCCGAGGTCCACTCGCCCCGGTGCTCCAGCAGGACCCGCTTGGCCGACGGGTGCAGCTCCCGGGCCCGCAGCAGCAGCGCCAGCCCGTCCAGGCCCTCCATGCGCCTGGCCGCGATCACCAGGGCGACCGGCTCGTCGGCGCCCGCGAGCCGCTCCAGGGTGGCCAGCGCGCCGGCGGGGGAGCGCTCGGCCACGATCCGGTAGTCCCCCCCGAAGCGCCGCCCCAGGTCGGCGGCGAGCGCGTCCACCAGGCGGCCGTCATCGGCGACAACGAAGATCACCGGCCGCTGCGAACCTGATCCATGTGGGGGGAGCCCGCTCCCCCCACGGCTCCCCAGAACCTCCGACCCTGCCATGGCGAGGGGTGGCTTCCTTAGCCGTCCTCGGCCGCCAGCCTGGCCTGCTCCTCCTTGGAGAGGAGGTCGGTGCCCATGGCGTGGAAGCCGCCGTCGACGTGGATCAGCTCGCCGCACACGCCCCGGGACCAGTCCGAGAACAGCCACAGGGCGACCCGGGCGACCACCGTCGGGTCGCCGACGTCCCAGCCCAGCGGGGCCCGCTTGGACCAGGCGTCGGCCAGCAGGGTGAACCCGGGGATGCCCTTGGCGGCCATGGTGCGGATCGGGCCGGCGCTGATCGCGTTGACCCGGACCTGCTTGGGGCCGAGATCACGGGCCAGGTAGCGGGTGACCGACTCCAACGCGGCCTTGCAGACGCCCATCCAGTCGTACACCGGCCAGGCCACCCGGGCGTCGAAGTCGAGGGTGACCACCGAGGCGTGGTGGTTCTCCAGCACCGGCAGCAGGCCGGCGGTCAGCTCCTTGAGCGAGAAGGCCGAGACCTGGAAGGCGGTGGCGGCCGAGGCGTACGGGGTGTTGAGGAAGTTGCCCCCCAGGGCGTCGGCCGGGGCGAAGGCGATGGCGTGGAGCACGCCGTCGACGGTGCCCCAGCGGGAGGCCAGCTCGTCGTTCACGGCCCGGACGTCCTCGGGCTTGTTGACATCCAGCTCCAGGACGTCGACCTCCTTGGGCAGCCGCCGGGCCGTCCGCTCGGTCAGCGAACGGGTGCGGCCGAAGCCGGTGAGCACCACCTCGGCCCCGTTGTCGAGGGCCTCGCGGGCCACCGCATAGGCGATCGAGCCGGGCGTCAGCACCCCGGTGATCAGCAGTCGCTTGCCGTCGACGAGCACGGGGTGGTCCTCCTCGGGGGGCTTCCAGGCGTGGGCGCATTCTAGACGCCAACGGGGGGCGGCCACGTCGGCCGCCCCCCGGTTCACAGCTGCAGCTACGTCAGTGCGTCAGGCGCTCGGTCATCAGCGAGATCACGTTGCCGCGGTCGTCGAAGTCGCGGACCACGGCGAACTGCGCCGTCTCCCGGGAGGCGAGCCGGCCCCCCGCGTCCAGGTAGGAGAGGCGCTCGGCGCTGCCTGGCGCTGGCTCCTCGGCCACTTCCGAGTCCGGTGGAATTGCCACTGGCATCCCTCCTCGGGGCGGGGCACAACTGCCACTCACGGTGTACCACCTTCGGAGGGGTTGCGAAAGTCCGCCGGGGACGACCTGCGCCACGTGCGGATAGTCAATTCGGGCCATATCGGGCCGGGATTCGACTAGTCCGACCTACAACCCACCACATCCTCCATCTCCGTAGTTCCCCTGATGTTCCGTTTGGGAACAGCGCAGTACGTTCACGCTGTCATCGTCGGAGGCGACCGAACGGGAGCGGTCCCCCGGCGATCCGGAAGCGCCGCCTCCCCCCGGGCGGCACCCGCAAGGGCCGGAACCCATCGAGGTTCCGGCCCTTGTGTACTGAAACCGGCCGGACCTGCGCTCTTCGGTTCCGGGGAGTCTTGTGTATTGCGCCCATTCCTACGAGTAGGATCAGGAGAGTCGGCGCAACGACGCGGGAGACACTGGCATGGACCAGACCGACGAGCAGGTTCGGCTGCTCGGCGAGGACGGGACGCTCCTCCAGCACGACACCTACAAGGTCGAGCTGAGCGACGAGGACCTCTGCGACCTGTACCGCCAGCTCGTGGTGGTGCGGCGCATCGACGTCGAGGGCAACAACCTCCAGCGCCAGGGCCAGCTCGGCATCTGGGCGCCGTGCCTGGGCCAGGAGGCGGCGCAGGTCGGCAGCGCCAGGGCGCTGGGGCCGGACGACTTCGTGTTCCCGTCCTACCGCGAGCACGGCGTCGTCTACGTCCGCGCCGGCATGGAGGTGCTGTCGGTCCTCGGCCTGTACCGCGGGGCCAACCTGTCCGGCTGGGACCCCCAGCGCCACAAGATCTCCCAGTACTCCATCCCCATCGGCACCCAGGCCCTGCACGCCGTCGGCTACGCCGTCGGGGCCAAATGGGACGGGGCCGAGATCTGCGCCGTCGCCTACTTCGGCGACGGCGCCACCAGCGAGGGCGACGTCAGCGAGGCCTTCAACTTCGCCGCCGTGCACAGCGCCCCGGTGGTGTTCTTCTGCCAGAACAACCAGTGGGCCATCTCGGTGCCGCTGGCCAAGCAGATGGCCGGCCCTGTCTACAAGCGGGCCCTCGGCTTCGGCTTCCCCGGGGTCCAGGTCGACGGCAACGACGTGCTGGCCGTCTACGCCGTGACCAGAGCGGCGGCCGACCGGGCGCGCGACGGCGGCGGGCCGACCCTGATCGAGGCCATCACCTACCGGCTCGGGGCCCACACCACCACCGACGACCCGACCCGCTACCGGACCTCCGACGAGCTCGACGTCTGGAAGGCCCGCGAGCCGATCGGCCGCTACCGGGCGTTCCTGGAACGGGCCGGGCTGTGGTCGGAGACGCTGGAGGGCGACGTCCAGGCCGAGGCCGACCAGGTCGCGGCTCGGGTCCGGTCGACCGTCGAGGACATGCCCGACCCGCCCCTGTCCCACCTGGTCGACCACGTCTACGCCGACCCGCCGGCCACCCTGGTCGCCCAGTGGCGCCAGCTCGAGGAGTTCGAGGCCCAGTTCCAGGCCGAGGCGTGAGGGAGGCACCGATGGCGCAGATCACGATGGCCAAGGCGCTCAACACCGCCCTGCGCGACGCCATGGAGGCCGACGACCGGGTGGTGCTGCTGGGCGAGGACGTCGGCACCCTCGGCGGGGTCTTCCGCATCACCGACGGCCTGCTCAAGGACTTCGGCGAGCAGCGGGTGATGGACACCCCGCTGGCCGAGTCGGCCATCATGGGGGTCAGCATCGGGCTGGCCCTGCGCGGCTACCGGCCCGTGCCCGAGATGCAGTTCGACGGCTTCAGCTACCCGGCCCTCGACCAGATCATCAGCCACCTGGCCAAGTACCGGAACCGCTCGGCCGGCACCCAGGCCATGCCGGTGGTCTGCCGCATCCCCTACGGCGGGGGCATCGGCGCCGTCGAGCACCACTCCGAGAGCCCCGAGACCATCTACTGCCACACCGCCGGCCTCAAGGTGGTCACGCCCTCCTCGGCCGCCGACGCCTACTCGCTGCTGCGCCAGTCCATCGAGGCCGACGACCCGGTGATCTTCCTTGAACCCAAGCGCCGCTACTGGGCCAAGCAGGAGGTCGACCTGCCGGTCGCCACCGAGCCGATCGGCCAGGCCCGCGTGCTGCGCCAGGGCAGCGACCTGACCCTGGTCGCCTACGGCCCCATGGTCAAGGTCGCCCTGGACGCGGCCGAGGCCGCCCAGGAGGAGGGCGTCGGCTCGCTCGAGGTCATCGACCTGCGCAGCCTGGTGCCGCTGGACGAGGAGACGCTGGTCGCCTCCGCCGCCCGGACCGGCCGGATGGTGGTGGTGCACGAGGCCCCGCAGTTCCTCGGCATGGGCGCCGAGGTCGCGGCCCGTGTCACCGAGGCCGCCTTCTTCCACCTGGAGGCGCCCGTGCTGCGCTGCACCGGGCTCGACATCCCGTACCCGCCGGCCCGGCTCGAGGAGGCCCACCTCCCCGGGGTCGACCGGGTCCTGTGGACCGTCCAGCGGAGCCTGGACTTCTAGCTCAGGAGGAGAAGGTCCCGATGGCCGAGCGCGAGTTCAAGCTCCCCGACCTGGGCGAGGGGCTCACCGAGGGCGAGGTGGTGCGCTGGCTGGTCGCCGAGGGCGACGCCATCACCCTCAACCAGCCGATCGTCGAGGTGGAGACGGCCAAGGCGGTGGTCGAGATCCCGGCCCCGTACGCCGGGACAGTGGTCAAGCTCCACGCCGGCGAGGGCGACACCCTGGACGTGGGCGCCCCCCTGATCAGCGTCGACACCGGCGGGGGGCCGGCCGGGGCCGCGTCCCCGGCGGCCGCCTCGGCCCCGGTGGCGGCCGAGCCCGAGCAGGAGCTCCAGGCCACCCTGGTCGGGCCAGGGGAGCGCCAGCAGGCCCGCCGCCGCCGCATCGGCGGCCACGCCCGCAGCGCCAACGGCCCTCGCGCCGCCGCCCCGGCCCAGGCCCCGCCCGGGCCGGCGCAGCTGCGCCCCCGGGCGACCCCGCCGGTGCGCCGCTACGCCAAGGACCGCGGGGTCGACCTGACGGCGCTGGTCGGCACCGGCCGGGACGGCCGCATCACCCGCGAGGACGTCGACGGCGCCCTCGGGACCGCCGAGCCCGCCGCCGGGGCCGCCGGGGCCGTGGCCCGGCAACCGCGCGAGCGCAGCGAGGAGCGGATCCCGGTTCGCGGCACCCGGCGCCAGATCGCCGCCGCCATCACCGCCTCGGCGTTCTCGATCCCGCACGTCACCGAGTTCCTGACCGTCGACGCGACCCGCCTGATGGAGCTGCGGGAGCGCCTCCGCGCCCTCCCGGCGGCGGCCGACCTCAAGCTCACCCCGCTCGCCGTGGTCGCCAAGGCGCTGTGCGTGGCCGTCCGCTCGTTCCCGCTGATGAACTCGTCCTGGGACGAGGACGCCGGCGACATCGTCGTCAAGGGCTGGGTCAACCTCGGCATCGCCACCGACACCCCGACCGGCCTGCTCGTCCCCAACATCAAGGACGCCGACACCCTCGGCATCCTCGACCTGTCGCGCGAGCTCACCCGCCTGACCGCCCTGGCCCGCGAGCGCAAGGCCGCCCCCACCGACCTCACCGGCGGCACCATCACCATCACCAACGTCGGCGGCTTCGGGGTCGAGACCGGCACCCCCATCATCAACAGGCCCGAGTGCGCCATCGTCGCCACCGGCCTGATCGCCCCCCGCCCCTGGGTGGTCGACGGCCAGCTCGCCGTCCGCCAGCTCATGACGACCTCGGTCTCCTTCGACCACCGCATCGTCGACGGCGCCTACGCCGCCCAGTTCCTCGCCCACCTCCGCGACCTGCTCGAAGACCCGGCTCTGCTGAGCGCGTTCTAGTTCCGGGGCCCTACCGACGCGCCGGGGCGCGGTGCCAGGCGTTCGGTGCGTTGGGCGAACCGTCCATATCGGATCGGTGAAACTCGCAGGTTCACTGTTGCAACGCGATTCCCGATAGTTACGCTGGACGTAACGGGGAGGGGAGATCGCGCATGACCGCGCGAGGGCGAGCGCTGGCGATCCTCACCGGCTTGGCGGTGCTCGTGGCCGGGTGGGTCGTGTTTGTCGCCGCCTGGAGCGGGCCAGCCGGGGCCGGGCCGGACGGGTGGGGGGCGGGGGTGGCCGGGACCCGGGCCGCCGATCTGGACGCGTTCCGGAACGAGTTGCTGGTCTGGGCGCCGGGCGGGTTCTCCGAGCGTGAGGTCGGGCGGGTGCGCGACTCGACCCGGGTGGCCGCCATCAGCGCCGTTCGGACCGGCACGCTGCCGGCAGCCAGCGGGCGGCGCGGCTACCGGGTGGTCCCGGTGGAGGCGATGGCGGTCGACACCAACGCCTATACCGCCGCCGCCGGCCGGCCGGGGCGCAAGCTCGCCACCCTGCTGCCCAAGGGGGCGGTCCTCTCCAAGACCGGGGCCAAGCTCCGCAAGGTCAAGTCGGGCGGCAAGCTGAAGCTGTCCGGCAACCGCACCGTGGCCGTCAGCGGGGTGGTCGACGACGCCCTGCTGGGCGGCTACGAGGTGGCCCTTGAGCGCACCCTGGCCCGGCGCTACGGCATCCAGCGCGCCGCCTACCTGCTGGTCAGGCCGCGCGGGTCGGTCGACGGCCTCCAGACCGAGCTCGGCAAGCTGCTCAAGGGCCGGGCGGTCCGGTTCGTCACCCCCGGCGACCGCCCGTACGTCCGCGGGGGCGACGGCCTCCTGCCCCTGGCCCAGGTCAAGGCCCGCTTCGGCGAGTTCGCCCTGCCGAGCCTGCACCGTGGCCGGCCCGACCCGAAGTGGACGCGGGCCAACCTGGTGACCAGGAAGCTGCCCGTGCTCGGGCGGGTGCGCTGCCACCGCCTGGTCGTCGACGACCTGGGCAAGGCCATGGCCGACCTTCAGCGCCAGGGCCTCCGCGGGCAGGTCGACGTCGGCGCCTTCCGGCGCCAGGGCGGCTGCTGGAGCCCCCGGCTGCTGCGCGAGCGCCAGCTGGGGGGCAAGCTGTCCCGCCACGCCTGGGGCATCGCCGTGGCCCTCAAGGTCACCGGGGACGAGCGCCTGATCCGGACCATGGCCCAGCACGGCTTCGCCTGGGGCGGCGGTTTCGCCCGTCCCGACGCCACCCATTTCGAGTGGGTCGGCCGGGGATCCTAGCGGGGTCGAAACCGGGTAGCCTTGCGCAATGCTCACCTTCGGCGCCGCCATCTCCACCGCACCCGACCACCAGCAGGCCCTCGACGAGGCCATCCCGGCCGCCCTCGACCAGCTCGGCGACGCTCCCGACCTGGTGGTCTGCTTCTTCTCGATGGACCACGCCGGCGCCGCCGCCGGCATCGCCCTGAGCCTGTCGGAGCGCACCGGCACCTCGGCCATCCTCGGCTGCACCGCCCAGGGGGTCATCGGCGACGGCCGCGAGCTGGAGGGGGAGCCGGGCCTGGCCGTCTGGATGGCCAGGCTGCCCGGGGTCGACGTCCGGCCGTTCGCCCTGCGGGTGCTGCCCCTTGAGGACGGCGTCGGCATCGGCGGCTGGCCCGACCTGCCCGAGGACGAACGGGCCAGCGTGCTGCTGCTGGCCGACCCCTTCACCTTCCCGGCCGACAGCTTCCTGGAGCGCCTCAACGCCGAGCAGCCCGGCCTGCCGGTGGTCGGCGGGATGGTCTCGGGAGCGATGGAGCCCGGGAGGCACCGGCTGCTCTGCGGCACCGAGGTGCTCGACGGCGGCGCCGCCGGGGTCGCCCTGGTCGGGCCCGTCGACATCCGGGCCGTGGTCAGCCAGGGCTGCCGACCGGTGGGCTCGCCGTTCGCCGTCACCCGGGGCGAGGGCAACATCGTCCACGAGCTGGGCGGCCGGCCAGCGGTCGACCGGCTGCGCCAGCTGCTGGCCAGCCTCGACCAGCACGAGCAGGAGCTGCTGCGGGGCGGCGGCCTCCAGGTCGGCCAGGTCATCGACGAGCACAAGGCCAGCTTCGACCGGGGCGACTTCCTGGTCAGGGGCCTGCTCGGGGCCGACCCGGAGACCGGCTCGATCGCCGTCGGGGACAGCGTCGAGGTGGGCCAGACCCTGCAGTTCCACATCCGCGACGCCGCCGCCGCCGACGAGGACCTCGAGCTGCTGCTGACCCCCGTGTCCCGCTGGCGGCCGCGGGGCGTGCTGCTGTTCTCCTGCAACGGCCGGGGCCGGCACTTCTTCGGCGAACCCGACCACGACGCCGCCCGGGTGGCCGCCGCCACCGACGCCGCGCCGATGGCCGGCTTCTTCGCCCAGGGCGAGATGGGACCGATCGGCGGTCGCAACTTCCTGCACACCTTCACCGCCAGCATGGCGGTGTTCTGCGAGCCCCGCGACCCGGTGCCGGCCCTCGACCGTGCCGCGGAAGCCGCCCCGGCCAGCGAACAGCCACCGGTCCCGTCCCAGCCGCCGCAGGCCCCGGAGGCCCCGGAGCCCGTCTAGGAGCAGCCGCCGATGACCGCCCCCGCCGACGTCGAGCCCCGCTTCAACCTCCGTCGCTTCCTGCTCAGCGGGGACGGCTGGCCGTACCTGCTGGTGCCGTTCATCCCCCTGGCCATCATCCTCGAGGTCGTCCACGCCGGGGCCACGCCGATCTTCCTCGCGGCCGCCCTCGGGGTGATCCCGACCGCCGCCCTCATGGGGCGGTCCACCGAGGAGCTGGCCGCCCGCTCCGGACCCGGCATCGGCGGCTTCCT
Organism: Actinomycetota bacterium; assembly: GCA_036280995.1. Lineage (NCBI taxonomy): Bacteria > Bacillati > Actinomycetota > Actinomycetota bacterium. Next base: position 9,295 of record DASUPQ010000477.1, read on the forward strand.
CAACGTCACCTTCGGCAACTTCCCCGAGCTCGTCATCGCCCTGTTCGCGCTGAACGAGGGCCTCCAGGAGGTCGTCAAGGCGTCGGTCGTCGGCTCCATCCTCGGCAACATCCTGCTTGTCATGGGGGCGGCCATGCTGGCCGGGGGGCTCGGGCGCGACCGCCAGCGCTTCGACCGCACCGCCGCCAACGTCCAGTCGCTGATGCTGCTGCTGGCCGCCGTGGCCCTGGTCATGCCGGCGATCTTCGAGCTCGTGGCCGGGGCCGGCCTGCCCCGGCCCACCGACGAGGCGATCGACTTCCCCAGCGACCTGGACGCGTTGTCGGTCGGGGTGTCGGTGGTGCTGCTGATCACCTACGCGGCCGGGCTGGTGTTCTCCCTGCGGACCCACCGCGACCTGTTCAACCCCTCCCACGACGAGGAGGACCACGGCGGCGAGCCCTGGTCGGTCCGGCGGGCCGTGACCATGCTGGCCATCGCCGGCGTGGCCGTCGGGGTGATGTCGGAGATCCTGGTCGGCTCCATCACCGAGGCGTCGGAGAACCTCGGCCTGTCGCCGTTCTTCGTCGGCATCATCGTCGTCGCCGTCGTCGGCAACGCCGCCGAGCACTGGGTGGCCATCTACTTCGCCCTGCGCGACAAGATGGACCTGGCGGTCAACATCGCCATCGGCTCCTCGGCCCAGATCGCCCTGTTCGTGGCCCCAGTGCTGGTCCTGCTGTCGTTCGTGGTCGGGCCGTTCCCGATGGCGCTGGTGTTCAACGGCTTCGAGATCGGCGCCATCTTCCTGGCCGTCCTGGTCGCCAACCAGGTCACCCAGGAGGGCGAGTCGACCTGGTTCGAGGGCCTCCAGCTACTGGCCGTGTACGTCGTGCTGGCGCTGATCTTCTACTTCGTGACCTGAGACCGCG
>DASUPQ010000478.1 GCA_036280995.1 Actinomycetota bacterium
CCGCCATGCAGAGCAGTCCCAGGCCCAAGGGGATAGGCAGGCAGCAGCCAAAGACGCGCACTCGACGCTCTGGCCGCCGCTCAGCCACCATGCTGCTGGGTACCTGCCTGGCTGAGGCCGGTCCGCGTGACGGTCGTGGTCGGTCGGCGCAACCGGTCCGCCAGCGGCCCGCGACCCCACCGCTGGTCGAACTCCGCTCCTTGCCGCAGCCGCCTGCTTGCCGGCGAGGCCTGATCGCGTGTCTCGGCTCGGCGCGCGGCCTGCTCCAACGCCCACCCGGCAATCGGCAACGCCACGGTGACCAACGCCAACTGCCGGGTGCGCCGCTTCATCCTTGGTCGCATCGCTTCATCTCCAAACAGATCACAGGACAGCCGCCATGGCAGCATCGCCGTGATGGCCGGCCGGCTGCTAAATGCGGCTGCCCCGGCCAACCGGCCGGGGCAGCCCGCTGTCGTCTATCGGCGCTCGTTGTCGTCGTAGGGCTCGCGGCTGCCGGACTTAGCCAGCCCCCGGGCGATCATGTAGCCAATGGTCAGGAGCGTGATGTACCACCAGGCCTTGTCGGCCCGGAAGTAGTCGACCCGCTGACCGTCCTGGCCGGTCTTGACCAGGAACGAGGCCACCAAGATGCCGGCGAACACGACCACATAGGTGATGAACTCAGTGGTCTTGTAAGCGGACTTGGTCTCGGTGCTGAGCCGACGGGTGCCGGCGCGAGAGTCAGTGCCGACCGCGGTACTGCCGGGCCGGCCGATCTCTGCATCCATACTGCTGCCTTTCAATGACGCCCGGGTCGAACGACCCGAGCTGAATGATGGTGGGCGTACGCCGTGCCACGGGCACACTCACGGGCAGGCCAAAGCCCGAGGAACGTGAGCGCACTCCGAACACGGCTGTGGAGCGGGGATTACGGGGCGGACCGGTTGCCTGAACCTCCGCACGTGCGGGACGGGGATTTGGTCCCGCTACCGTCGGAGGACTTCCCCGACACCTTGTGACTAGCCACCGAGACTCGGCACAAACCCCCGGCCGAATCCGGCCTCCGGGCACGAGCCGGGCCGTCGATGGCGGTGCCGTGGACGCCCAAGCCGACCAGGACGCCCAGGAGTTCGTTGCCGTGGCCGACCTCGCAGTGCTCGTCGGAGTCGCGAGGGCGTTGAAGAGCAGAGACTATGCAGAGGAGGTTCCAAGGACAGACGCCAACGAGCTTGCTCTTCAGCCAGATCGAACGCAGGCTGGCAGGCGTCTCGTCCCCTTCCAGCCGATCGGTTTCCGGGACGGCGGTGCCGATGCTCAGTCGGGGTCTTGGCGGACTGGGGGCGTCTGGTCCTGGTGGTGTTCGGGGACGGCCAAGGTGAGGGAGGCGGGGTCGATCTCCAGAGCGAGCCGGTCGGTCGGCTCGACCGTGTCGCCGTCGAACTGCACCGGCTGGGCCCGGTCACAGCCGATCTCCACCTTGGCGGCCCGGAAGGTGTCCACATCGGGGCCGGGCTTGCGGCTGCGGACCAGGATCCGCGCCGCCACCCCGACCCAGCTCCCCAGGGTGCGGGTCTTGAGCACGGCGATGTCGAACTGGCCGTCGTCGGGAACGGCGTCCGGGAGGATCGGGAGCCCACCCTGGATCTTGCCGAGGTTGGCCACCAGCACCCCCTGGGCCCGCCGGGTCAGCTCCTCACCACCGTCCAGCCGCAGACGGTAGCTGGCCCGGGGCCGGCGCAGGTTCCGCAGGGCACTCCAGACATAGGCCAGCGGGCCGATCCTGGCCTTCAGCGTGTGGCTGGCATCGCGCAGCATGGCCGCATCGAAGCCCATCCCGGCTGCGATCACGAAGCGGCCGTCGCCGATGGAGCCGAGGTCGATGCGGCGGCGCCGGCACTCCAGGGCGATCTCCAGGGCACGGTCAAGGTCGGTGGGGATATCGAAGTTAGTCGCGACCAGGTTGCCCGTCCCCAGCGGGAGCACCGCCAACGGCACCTCGGAGCCGGCCAGGGCGGTGGCACAGGCCATCACCGTGCCGTCGCCACCGGTCGCGATGACCAGGTCCGCGCCCTGTCCCACGGCTTCCTTGGCCAGGCCCTGCCCGCTATCCTCACGGGTTGTCTCCAGCCAGATGAGCTTCTTGCCGGTCTCCTCGATCGCCTGCCGGATGCGGTCGCTCCGCTCGCTTGCCGTGTCGCCGCCGCT
>DASUPQ010000479.1 GCA_036280995.1 Actinomycetota bacterium
AGCGTCACCCGGCGGCTGATCGCCGAGTTCGCCCGCCGCCCCGAGCCGAGCGCGGTCACCCCGGCCGCGCTGGCCGCCCTCACCGACCGCGAGCGGGAGGTGCTGGCCCTGGTCGCCCGGGGCCTCTCCAACGCCGAGATCGCCGAGCAGCTGGTGGTGAGCGCGGCCACGGCCAAGACCCACGTCAGCCGGGTCCTGGCCAAGCTCCAGGCCCGCGACCGGGCCCAGCTGGTGATGCTCGCCTACGAGACGGGCCTGGTCACCCCCGGCTCCGCCTGACCTACGCCCCGGGGCCGACCACCGGTCCCGCCTCCGCCTCCAGGCCGACCACCAGGTGCGGCCGCCAGGCCGACGACGGCCGCCGCCCCGGCCCGTAGCGTCGCCAGCATCACCGAACGTCCAAGGAGGCAGGCCATGGCGGCCATCAGCGTGCAGGGACTCACCAAGCGCTTCGGCGACGTGCTCGCCGTCGACCAGCTCGACTTCGGCGTCGACCCCGGGACGGTGACCGGCTTCCTCGGCCCCAACGGGGCCGGCAAGACGACCACCCTGCGGATGCTCCTCGGCCTGGTCGCCCCGACCTCGGGCACGGCCACCATCGGCGGGCGGCCCTACCGCGAGCTGGCCGACCCGGCCCGCCGGGTGGGCGCGGTGCTGGAGGCGAGCGGGTTCCATCCGGGCCGCACGGCCCGCGACCACCTGCGGGTCCTGGTCACCGCGGCCGGGCTCGCCCCGGGCCGGGTCGACGAGGTCCTCGAGCAGACCGGGCTGGCCGCCGCCGGCCGCCGCCGGGTTGGGGGCTTCTCGCTCGGCATGCGCCAGCGCCTCGGGCTGGCCGCCGCCCTGCTCGGCGACCCCGAGGTCCTGGTTCTGGACGAGCCGGCCAACGGGCTCGACCCCGAGGGCGTGCGCTGGCTGCGCGGCCTCGTCCGCGGCCTGGCCGACCAGGGCCGGACCGTGCTCGTGTCCAGCCACGTCCTGGCCGAGGTCGCCCAGACGGTCGACCAGGTGGTGATCATCGACCGGGGCCGCCTGGTCGCCCAGTCCACCCTGACCGCCCTGACCGCCGGCGCCGACCGGACGGTGCGGGTGCGCACGCCCCAGCCCGAGGCGCTCCGCGACCTCCTGGTCGCCAGGGGCGCCACCGTCACCCTCGACGGCCCCGGCCAGCTGGTGGTCGCCGGCGTCACCACCGAGCAGGTGGGCCAGGCGGCCGCGGCCGGCGGGGTCGTGCTCCACGAGATGCGCTTCGAGCGCTCCAACCTCGAGGACGTGTTCCTCGAGCTCACCGGCGAGAAAGGAGACCGGCCATGACCCGGCTCGTCAAGGCGGAGCTGCTGAAGCTCCGGACCACCCGCACCGCCCTCGTCCTGCTCGGCCTGGCCGCCGCCGGCACGGCGGCCCTGATCGCCTTCGTGCTGCTGCTCGCCGGGCGGCCCGGTCAGCCGTCGCTCGGCGCCGACGCCCTGCGCCAGCTGGTCCTGGTCCCGGCCCAGCCACTCACCCTGGCCGCCCTCGTCCTCGGCATCCTCGGCATGGCCTCCGAGCTTCGCCACGGCACCGCTACCGCGACCTTCCTGGTCACGCCGGCCCGGGGCCGGGTGGTGGCGGCCAAGCTCGCCGCCGCCGCCATCACCGGCCTGGTCATGGCCCTGCTGTCCTCGGCGGCGGTGCTCGCCGTCGGTCTGCCCTGGCTGCGGGCCAAGGGGATCGAGGTCGCCGTCGCCGACGCCGGCGTGGCCGCGCGGGTGGCCGGGCTGGCCGCCGCCGTGGCCCTGTTCGCGGTGCTCGGGGTGGGGCTGGCGGCGCTGCTCCGCAACCAGGTCGCGGCCGTCATCGTCGGCCTGCTGTGGTGGTCACAGGGCGTCGAACGGCTCCTGCTCGGCCTGGTGCGCCAGCCCGAGCTCGAGCGCTGGCTGCCCATGGGCGCGGCCGCCTCGCTGACCAACCCGGGCGACGCCAGCCTGCCGATCTGGGCCGGCGCCCTCGTGCTGGCCGCCTACGGCCTGGTCCTGGCCCTGGTCGGCGGCCGCCTGGTGGTGCGCCGCGACCTCACCTGACCAGCTGCACGGTCGTGGTCGTCGCCTCGACCACGGTGCTGGTCGGGGCCAGGCTGGTGGTCGTCGTGGTCGGCTCCGGCGGCGCGGTCGTGGTCGTGGTCGCCGGCTCCGGCACGGTCGTCGTCGTGGTCGGCTCGACGGTGCTGACCGGGGCCGGCGGCGGCTCCGGCTCGGGCGCGGTGGTGCTGGGCACGGTGGGCTCGGGCGGGGCCGGGGTGGCCGGCGGGCTGGCCGGCCGCGGGGTCGCCGACGGGGCCACCGTGGTCGGGGCCTTGGCGGCCAGCCAGAGCGGCGGCTTGACCCCGGGTGGTGGCCCGTCCGGCGCGGTGCTGGAGGACACCGACGGCCTGGTGCTGGCGCTGGAGGGCGCCACCGAGGGCGGTGGGTCGGTCGCGGCGGGCGGGCCGCTGGTCGCGGGCGGGAGCGGGGGCACCGCCGAGGGGGTCACGAGCTCCTCGGGGACGAGGGCGGCCGAGGCGACCATCGCGGCCAGGACGGCGAAGGTGAGCCCGAAGGCGACCAGCATCAGGCGCCAGGGCAGTCGGTGCTCGGCCAGATGGCGTGGGTTCCGCATTGGCATGACCTGCTACCGGTTCGTTCGACTCCTGCTCGGGCTCCGGATCCTACGGATTGTCCGATCCAATGGGAAATCAGCTGGTCCGGCATCATGTAGCGAGGCGAGCAAGGCGGGAGGAGGCGCGGTGACGGACGACGGGAGGCTGGTGGTCCGGGGGGCCCGGCTGGTCGACGTGGAGGCCGGCGAGGTCCTCGAGGGACGGGGGCTGCTGGTGCGCGGGGAACGGGTCGAGCGGGTGCTCGGCCCGGGCGAGCCGGCGCCCGAGGGGGCCGGGGTCGTCGACCTGCCCGGGCACACGCTGCTGCCGGGGCTGATCGACTGCCACACCCACCTGGTCGGCGAGGTCCAGGGGGCCGGGATCCCGGCGATCGGCCGCAGCGCCGCCCAGGAGGCGCTCAGCGGGGTCGGCAACGCCCGGGCCACCGTGCTGGCCGGGTTCACCACCGTCCGCGACGTCGGCACGTTCCGGGCGTTCGTCGACGTGGCCCTGCGCGACGCCATCGACGACGGCACCGTGGTCGGGCCGCGGATGGCGGTGGCCGGCGCGTACGTCACCGTCCCGGGAGGCGGCGGGTCGGTCACCGGCCAGGCCCTCGACGTCGAGCTGCCCCGCGACCTCCGCTTCGGCGAGGTCGGCTCTCCGGCCGAGGTCCGCGAGCGGGTGCGGGCGATCCTGTACGGCGGCGCCGACTTCATCAAGGTGATCGCCACCGGGGCCGTGCTCGCCCTGGGGACCCGGCCCGGCGCCCCCGAGCTGTCCGAGGAGGAGCTGACGGCCGCGGTCGAGGAGGCGGCCGCCCAGGGCACCCATGTGGCCGCCCACGCCCACGGCGCCGAGGGCATCGGCAACGCCGCCCGGGCCGGCGCCCGCTCCATCGAGCACGGCTCCCTGCTCGACGACGAGGCCGCCGACCTGCTGGCCGAGCGGGGCACCTACCTGGTCGCCGACATCTGGAACGGCGACTACATCGCGGCCGAGGGGGCCAGGCAGGGCTGGCCGGCCGAGACGCTGGCCAAGAACGAGGCCACCACCCAGGCCCAGCGCGACGGCTTCGCCAAGGCGGTCAAGGCCGGGGTGCGGATCGCCTACGGCACCGACAGCGGCGTCTACCCGCACGGCTGGAACGCCAGGCAGCTGCCCTACATGGTCCGCCACGGCATGACCCCGATGGCCGCCCTGCGCTCGGCCACGGTGGTCGCCGCCGAGCTGCTCGGCTGGGAGGACCGGGTCGGCGCCCTGGCGCCGGGCCGCTACGCCGACGTCATCGCCGTCCCCGGCGACCCCCTCGGCGACCTGGAGCTGCTGGCCGACGTCCCCTTCGTCATGAAGGGCGGCCGGATCCTCAAGTCGGAGGGCCCGCGTGCCCCGTTGTCGGCGGCGGGGCCATACTTTCCGGCGTGACCTCCACAACCGCCGGCAGCTTCGTCGGCCGGGCCGAGGAGCTCGACCGCCTGGTCGCCCTGCTCGGCCGGGCCGAGCGCGGCCGTCCGGCCGTCGGGCTGATCGCCGGCGACGCCGGCGTCGGCAAGACCCGGCTGCTCGACGAGCTGGCCGCCCGGGCCGAGGGCCGAGGCGCCCGGGTGCTGGTCGGCGGCTGCATGGAGGTCGGCGACGTCGGCCTCCCCTACGTGCCCTTCGTCGACGCCTTCCGCGACCTCGGCACCCGCCCGGGCGAGGCCGAGGTGGCCGCCCCGCTGGCCGCGGCCGTGCCCAGCCTTGGCAGGCTCCTCCCCGAGCCGGTCACCGGCCAGGGACCGGCGCCCCCAGGGGACGGCTTCGAGCGGGTGCAGCTGTTCGACGGGGTGCTGTCGCTGCTGGTCCGCCTGTCCGAGCTGGCTCCGCTGCTGCTGGTGATCGAGGACCTGCACTGGGCCGACCGCTCCACCCGTGACCTGCTGGCCTTCCTGATCCGCACCTTGCGGGGCGGCCGGGTGGCCCTGGTGGCCAGCTACCGCTCGGACGAGCTGCACCGCCGCCATCCCCTGCGGCCGCTGCTGGCCGAGCTGGTCCGCCTCCCCGAGCTGGAGCGGATCGAGTTGGCCCCCTTCGGCCGGGTCGAGCTGGCCGAGCACCTCCAGGCCATCGCCGGCCATCCCGTGCCGGCGACCGTGGTCGACCGCATCCTGGCCCGCTCCGAGGGCAACGCGTTCTTCGCCGAGGAGCTGGTCGCGGCCGGGGCCATCCGGGCCGACATCGCGCTGCCCGACGCCCTGGCCGACGTGCTCCTCGGCCGCATCGAGGCCCTTCCCGAGCTGGCCCAGGAGATCCTCAAGGTGGCCGCCGTGGCCGGCCGCCGGGTCGGCCACGACCTGCTGGTCGCGGCCTCCGGCCGGCCCGAGGCCGAGGTCGAGCGGGGCCTGCGGGACGCCGTCGCCGGGCAGGTGCTGGTGGCCAGCGCCGCCACCGAGAGCTACCGGTTCCGCCATGCCCTGCTCCAGGAGGCCGTCTACGGCGACCTGCTCCCGGGCGAGCGGACCCGCCTCCACGCCACCTACGCGCGCCTGCTGGCCGCCGCCGACCCCGACGGCGAGGACGGCTCGGGCTCGGCGGCCGAGCTGGCCTGGCACTGCCTGGCCAGCCACGACCTGCCGGGCGGGCTGGCGGCGCTGGTCCGGGCGGCCGACCACGCCGCCACCGTGTTCGCCCCCAGCGAGGCCTTCCGCCACCTCACCCAGGCCCTGGAGCTGTGGAACCGGGTGCCCGACGCCGACGCCGTTGCCGGGGTCGACCGGGTCGAGGTGCTGGTGCGGGCGGCGGAGGCGGCCAGCCACTCCGGCGAGTTCCGGCAGGCCGTCGGCCTGGCCCGGGAGGCCGTTGCCACCATCGACGAGGAGGCCGAGCCGCTGCGGGCGGCCGAGATCTACGAGCGGCTGAGCGGCTACGTGCTCGACGCCGAGCTGGAGTTCGAGCGGGTCGAGGAGCCGATGCTGGCCGCCTCGCGGCGGGCGGTCGAGCTGGTCCCCGAGCAGCCGCCGACCCCGCTGCGGGCCCGGGTGGCGGCCGGCCTGGCCCGCTCGCTGATGGTGGCCCGCGACTACGAGGGGGCCAGGCGCTGGGGCGACGAGGCGCTGGCCGTGGCCAGGGCCGCCGGCAGCGTCGGCGACGAGGCCAGGGCGCTGGTCGTCGTGTCCCTCCTGGAGCTGCGCTTCGGCGACGTGGAGACGGCGCGGCAGCTGCTGCGCGGCGCCGACGAGGCGGCGGCCGCCGCCGGCAACCGGCCGCTGGAGCTGGAGGCCCGCCACGCCCTCGGGCTGTTCGAGCTCGACCTCGGCAACCTGGCCGCGGCCTGCACCGCCCTCGACCAGGCGACCGAGCTGGCCGAGCGCAGCGGCCTGGCCTGGAGCGGCTACGGGATCGACAGCCGGGTGCTGCGCTGCATCGCCCACTACGCGGCCGGGAGCTGGGACGAGGCCGAGCGCGTGGCCGCCGCCGCCGACGAGCGCCGGCCGGCGGTGTCGGCGGCCGCCCTCTACGTCGAGGTCGGGCGGGGCCGCGCCGCCGCCGCCGAGCGGCTGGCCCGCCTCGCCCCCTACCGTGCCGCCGACCCGTACGTCGCCTACCTGGCCGGCGGCTGCGAGGCCGACCTGGTCCGCTGGCAGGGCGACCCGGAGCGCTCCAGCGAGCTGGCCCGGGACACCCTGGCCACCCAGGAGGAGGCCGGCGCCCCGTGGGTGCTGAGCGCCATCTGGCCGGCCGCCCTCGCCCTGGCCGCCGAGGGCGACCTGGCCGAGCGGGCCCGGGCCGCCGGCGACCTGGCCGCCCAGAAGGAGCACCTGGCCGTCGGCACCGACGTGCTCGAACGGGCCCGCTCGGCCCTGCAGCGGGCCCGGGACCGGGGCCGCCAGGTCGGCCCGGAGGCGCTGGCCTGGCTGGCCAGGGCCGAGGCCGAGTGGACCCGGGTCGAGGGCCGGCCCGACCCGGCCCGCTGGGCGGCCGCGGCCGACGCCTTCGGCTACGGCTACCTGTACGAGGAGGCCAGGTGCCGCTGGCGCCTGGCCGAGGCCTGGCTGCTGGAGGGCGACCGCGACCAGGCGGCCACCCAGGCCAGGGCGGCCCACGAGCTGGCCGAGCGGCTGGGGGCGGCGCCGCTGCTGGAGGCGCTGGAGTCCCTGGGCCGCCGGGGCCGCCTCGACCTCGGCGTCCAGCCGCCCCCGAGCCCCGACGGCCCCGCCCTCACCCCCCGCGAGCTGGAGGTGCTGCGGCTGGTGGCCGCCGGCCGCTCCAACGGCCAGATCGCCGAGGCCTTGTTCATCAGCCGCAAGACGGCCAGCGTCCACGTCAGCAACATCCTGGCCAAGCTGGGCGTGCACACCAGGACCGAGGCGGCGGCCGCGGCCCACCGCCTCGGTCTGGACGACGCCCC
>DASUPQ010000480.1 GCA_036280995.1 Actinomycetota bacterium
GCCCACGTCAGCCAGATCGGCGACCACGCCGACCTGGAACGGCGGGTCCGCACCTGGAACGCGGCCATCGGCGCCGGCGCCGGCCTCCTTTACGCCGAGGCCTTCCACACCCTCGACACCCGGGGCCGCTGACCGACCGGCGCGACCGGCGAGTTCGCCGGTCGGAGCCTATCGATCGTCGGCCGAAGGCCGACTCCTCGCTCTGACGAACGCCTCGATGCCGTCGAGGACGCGGGCCAGGCCGAACTCGAAGCTCTCCTGGGCCTGGGCGACGGTGTAGGCGGCGTCGCCGGCCGGCTGCTCGAAGGCGCCCGCGGCGGCCACCCTGACCACCGTCGGGTAGCGGCTCGGGTCGAAGTACTTGTCGAACAGGGGCTCGCGGGCCGCCCACCACTGCTCGTCGGAGATGCCGGTGCGCCGCTCGGCCTCGGCGGCCCCCACCGCCATGTCGGCCGCGCCCCTGGTGTAGTCGGCGACCAGGCTGACCACCAGAACCATCTCGGAGCCGCCGAGGCCGATCCCGTCGACCACCCGCAGGGCGGCCTCGAACAGCTCGGTCTCGTTGGGCCCGAGCAGCGCCCGGGACGGGGAGATCTGCAGCATCCAGGGGTGGCGGTGGAACAGGGCCCAGTCCTCGCGGGCCCGCAGCTCCAGCCCGGCCCGCCAGCCCCCGGCCCCGTCCGGCCGGGCCACCTCGCCCAGCACCGTGTCCAGCATGACGTCGAGCAGCTCGGCCTTGCCGGGCACGTAGGTGTAGAGCGACATGGTCCCGACCCCGAGCCGCTCGGCGACCCGGCGCATGGACAGCGCGGCCAGGCCCTCGGCGTCGGCCAGCTCGACGGCGGCGGCCACGATCCGGTCCACGGTCAGGCCGGGCCGCGGCCCCCGGGTCGGGCGCTTCTGGTCCCGCCAGAGCAGCGGCAGGCTCCGCGCCGGGTCGCCGCTGCCGCCGTAGTCGGTCGTCACCCTTGCAACTCCGTATGGTGTACGGTACTCTTCATCCTTACTCCGTACAGTGTATCGAGTAAGGCGGTGCAGATGGCAACGCTACCCGTCCAGGCCGAAGGCCTGCGCAAGCGCTACGGCCCGGCCAACGCCCTCGGCGGCTTCGACCTGGCCGTCGCCGAGGGCTCGGTCTGCGGGCTGCTCGGCCCCAACGGCGCCGGCAAGACCACCGCGGTACGGATCCTGACCACCCTGCTGCGGCCCGACGGCGGCCGGGCCCGGGTGGCCGGCTTCGACGTGGTCGGCCAGGCCGCCCAGGTCCGCTACCGCATCGGGCTCCTCGGCCAGCAGACGGCCGTCGACGAGGTCCTCAGCGGCCGGCAGAACCTGGTCCTGTTCGGCCGCCTCCACCACCTGGGCGCCGGCCCCGCCGGGCGCCGCGCCGACGAGCTGCTGGAGCAGTTCGGGCTCGGCGACACCGGCGGCAAGCCGGTCAAGCAGTACTCGGGCGGGATGCGGCGGCGGCTCGACCTGGCGGCCAGCCTCATCCTGGCCCCACCGGTGCTGTTCCTCGACGAGCCCACCACGGGGCTCGACCCGCGCGGCCGCAACGAGGTCTGGGAGGCCGTCCGCAAGCTGGTCGGCGGCGGGACCACGGTGCTGCTGACCACCCAGTACCTCGACGAGGCCGACCAGCTGGCCGACCAGGTGTCGGTGATCGACCACGGCCGGGTGATCGCCGAGGGGTCACCCGACCAGCTCAAGTCCAAGCTGGGCGGCGACCGGATCGACGTCGTCGTCCACCGGGCCGACCAGCTTCCGGCCACCGCCGCCACCGTCGGCCGGGCCGCCGGGGCCGAGGCCGAGGTCGACCCCGACACCCGCCGGGTCAGCGTCCCCGTCCGCGACCGGGTGGCCGCGCTCACCTCCTCGGCGCGGGCCCTGGCCGACGCCGGCATCGCCGTCGAGGACATCGCCCTGCGGCGCCCGACCCTTGACGAGGTGTTCCTCCACCTCACCGGGCAGCCCACCCAGACGCCCGAGGAGCGGCTCCAGGAGGTGCCGGCATGACCGTGCCGACCATGCAGTCCCCGCAGCCCCCGCCCATGCCCGAGACGCCCGCCGAGCGCCTGCGCTGGTCGCTGGCCGACGCCTGGACGGTGACCGGCCGCGACCTGGCCCACTGGGTCCGCCAGCCGGCCACCCTGGTCATGAACCTGGCCTTCATGGTCATGGTGGTCCTGATGTTCGGCTACCTGTTCGGCGGGGCCATGACGGTGCCGGGCGGCGGCAGCTACCGGGAGTTCCTCCTGCCCGGCATGTTCGCCCTCAGCATGCTCTTCGGCGTCGAGGCGACCATGGTCGCCGTCACCACCGACGCCGCCCGGGGCGTCACCGACCGGTTCCGGGCCATGCCCATGGCCCGCTCGGCCGTGGCCGGCGGCCGCGCCATCGCCGACATGCTCGGCTCCACCCTCGGCCTGGCCGTGCTGCTCGCCTGCGGGCTGCTGGTCGGCTGGGGCTGGCACGGGAGCGCCACCGACGCCCTGGCCGCGGTCGGGCTCCTGCTCCTGCTCCGGTTCGCCTTCGTCTGGGTGGGGATCTACCTGGGCCTGCTCGTCAGGAACCCGGAGGCGGTCGTGGCCGTGCAGGTCCTGGTGTGGCCGATCGGCTTCCTCAGCAGCGCCATCGCCCCCACCGCCACCATGCCGGGCTGGCTCGGCGCCCTGGCCGAGTGGAACCCCGTGTCGGCCACCGCCTCCGCGACCCGCGAGCTGTTCGGCAACCCGGGCTGGGGCGGCGTCTCCTGGGCCGACCAGCACGCCGTGGCCCTGGCGGTGGCCTGGCCGCTGCTCATCCTGGCCCTGTTCGTGCCCCTGGCCGTGCGCCGCTGGCAGCGGCTGAGCCACTGACGAACCCCCGGATCACGGCCGCGACCATGGCCGGGTCGCTGCGGTGGGCGAGGTGGGCGTGGCCCTCGAGCACCTGGACCCGGGCGCCGGGGATGGCCGCCAGCGCCCGGTCGGTCGCCTGCCGCAGCACGGGATGGGTCTCGGTGCCGGCCAGCAGGAGGGTCGGCGCCGAGAGCCCGTCGAAGGCGCCGGGCCGGTAGGTCCAGCCGTCCTCGGCCCGGCACTCCCTGGGCACGGTGGGGGCGCTGGCGAGCATCGTCGGCCAGCGCGGGCCCGAGCGCAGGGAGGCGATCTCCTCGTCGGTCATCCCGACGATGCCGGCCAGCACCAGCAGCAGCGCCGTCTCGGCGTCGCCGGCGGCCAGCGCGGCCTCGACCTCCTCGATGGAGCCGGCGGGATAGGGGATGCCGAGCCCGGGCTCGTAGAGGACGAGGTGGTGGACGGCGCCCGTGAGGGCGGCTCCGCCCATGGCGCAGCCGGCCCCGTAGGAGTGGCCCCAGAGCGCCACCGGCCCGCCGGTCCGGGCCGCGACCGCCTCGACCACGGCGGCCACGTCCTCGAACTCCCGCTCCAGCGCGTAGCCGGCCGCGTCCCCGCTGGCGCCGAAGCCCCGGCGGTCCATGGCGAAGGTCGTCATGGTGTCCCGCAGTTCGGCGACCAGCGGGTCGGACGCCGTGTGGTCGCACATGGAACCGTGCACCAGCACCAGCGGCGGCCCCTGGCCCTCGACCCAGACGGCCAGCGGGGCCCCGTCGGCCGACCGGACGCCGAAGCGGTCCGCGCCCATCAGCGCCGCCCCCGCAGGAACCCGACCAGGTGGCCGGCGAACGCCTCGGGGTCGAGGATGTCCGCGACGTGCTGCTGGCCCTCCAGGACCACGACCCGGGCGTCGGGCAGGGCGGCGGCCACGGTCCGGGTGTCGGCGGCGAACGGGTCGCGGCTGTCCGAGCCGGTCAGCAGCAGCGCCGGCACGGTGATCCGCGCCGCCAGCGCGGGATCGAAGGCCACCCGGGAGATGGCCCGGAGCTCGCGGACGAGTGCCGGCGCGGCCGCGACCCGCGCCGTCCAGGCCGGCTGGGCCCGGAGGGCGGCGAGGTCCGCCTCGGGCATCCGCACGACCTCGCGGAACATGGTCTCCACGACCGCGTCGTGGTCGCCCTCGGCCAGCCGGGCGTCCAGCCGCTGTCCGACGTCCGGGGGGAGCTCGCGGGCGGCGGGGTCGGCCGGCGGCCAGCCCTCGTAGAGCACGAGCCGGCCGAGGTTGGCGGTCAGGGCGGCCCCGCCGAAGGCGCACAGCCCGCCGAAGGAGTGGCCGTACAGGTCGACCGCGGACCCCGAGGCCGCGGCGACCGCGTCGACCACGGCGGCGACGTCCTCGAACTCCCGGGCCAGGTCGTAGCCGGGGGCGTCGCCGCTGGCGCCGCGGCCACGCCGGTCCATGGCGTGGACGGTGGCGTGGGGCTCCAGATAGGGCAGCAGCGGGCGCCAGCGCGTGTGGTCGGCCACCGCCCCGTGCACCAGCACCAGGGGCGGCCCCTCGCCGCTGGTCCACCAGCCGATCTCGGTGCCGTCGCGGGACACCGTCCGTGTCAGGGTCGCCTCGGTGGTTCTGGCCATGGCTCCTGCTCCTCTCGTCGAGTGGAGCTCAGGCTCGCCCGGCGGCCGGGGGGCCGCATCGGTAGGGCTACCTATCCCCCGGTGCCAGCAGGTGGTGCTCCATCGCGAACAGGGCCGCCGCGGCCCGGCTGGACACGCCGATCTTGGTGTAGATGTGCTGCACGTGGTGCTCGGCGGTGCGCCTGGAGATGACCAGGCGCTCGGCGATCTGGGCGTTGCTGCACCCCTGCGCGACCAGTCCCAGCACCTCCACCTCGCGGGCGCTCAGCCCGGCGGGCCGGGCCTGGCGGGGGACCACGGGGGCGTGGCCGGCCACGGCCAGCACGGCGGCGGCGGCGTCGGGGTCGAGGGCTCCGGAGCGGGCGCCGGCGAGCAGCCGCCGCTCCGCCTCCTCCGGGACCAGCGCGGGCCGGTGCGGCCGGGCCTGGGTCATCGCCTGGTAGGCGTCGGCGGCCGCCAGCACCCGGGCCGGCACGGGAAGCTCGGCCCGGGTGGAGCCGCGGTGGTAGCCGCCGCCGTCGAGCCGCTCGTGGTGCATGCCCGCCAGGGGGGCCAGCGACGCCAGCCGCTCCGACCCGGCCAGGATCCGCTCGGAGTGGTAGGCGTGCAGCCGGACCTGCTCCCACTCGTGCCCGCTCAGGCCGCCCGGCTTCTCCCACACCGTGTCCGGGACGGCCACCCGGCCGACGTCGTGGAGCAGCCCGGCGACCTCGAGGTCGGCCACGGCGGCCGGCGGCAGCCGCAGCCGCTCACCGGCGCCGCGGGCCAGGGCGGCCACGCCGCTCGAATGCCCGTGGGTGAAGGGGGATTTGAGATCGGCCAGGTCGGCGAAGACGGCCGCGACCTCGGCCAGCCGGCCGTCAGGCACCGGCACCACCGGCCGGGGCTCGGCCTCCAGCGCCAGGGCCCGCGGGTCGCCCGCGTTCAGCTCGCCCAGCAGCGCCCCGGCGTGGTCCACGAACCGTGCCGCCATCGCCGGGTCGAGCATGCCGCCGCCGCGCCGCCGCACCGCGTCCACCGCCGCCTCGACCCCGCCGATGGTGTCGAACAGCACGGCGATGCCGGTGAGCCGGGCCAGCCGCGACCCCACCGGGAGGTCGTCGCCGGCCAGGCCGGCCGGGACGCCGCCGCCCCGCCACTCCTCGTAGACGTGGTAGACGCTGCGCTGCACCTCCGGCGGCAGACCCAGGCGCCGGGCCGCGTCCCGCCCCACCTCGCAGGCCGCGGTCGTGTACGCCTTCCCGAAGCCGTCGCCCCGGGTGATGGCGGCCAGGGCCAGCCGGGCCCGCTCCAGCGGCGGCCGCCCGGTGGTCAGCAGGGGCAGGAAGGTGGCGAACACGTCCCGGCGGTCGGCCGAGTTGGTCCGCCCCGCGGCCACGTTCAGGACCAGCTCATCCCCGAACAGCCGCGCCGTCTCGTGCGCGTACCCGGTGCAGCCGACGTGGTGCAGCAGCGCCGTGTAGCAGGCCGCCCGGACCTCGTCGTCCGGCAGCTCCAGCGACCGGGCGAGCCGGCCGGCGAGCGCGCAGGAGCGCAGCGCCTCGCCCGCCTGGAGCCCGAACCCCAGGTCGGCCAGGCGCGACAGCCCCGCCAGCAGGTCGGCCAGCCGCACAGCGCATCACCTCCCCGGTCCCGGAGGAAGGCTAGGCCGCCGTGTCGGCCTCGGCGACCCGCCCGGCCCGGCCGGCCCGGCGGCGGCCGCCGCGCGGCGCCCCGGTGCGCGGCTCCCAGCGGAAGAAGCGGACGGCCACGACCACCCCGGCGACCGTCCACAGGGCCAGCATGCCCAGGTGCCCCCACTGGAACCCGCTGCCGGCCGCCAGCGGGTTGAAGGTGTGCCCCATGGCCACGGCGAAGTGCTTCACCGGGAAGATCGAGCCGACCGTGCCCACCCAGGCGGGGGCGCCGGCGGTGGGGAAGAACAGGTCGGAGACGAAGGCGATGGGGAAGAAGGTGAAGTTGGCGATCACCGGCGCCGCCTCCCCGTTGGGGATGACCGCGGCCACCGCCATGCCCAGGGCACAGAAGCAGGCCGCCCCACCCAGCAGGGTCACGACCGCGGCGGGCAGCATCCGGCCGATCACCTCGACGCGGAACAGCAGCACGGCCGCGACCACCATCACCACCGCGCTCACCATCGAGAACCACACCGCCGAGCCGATGCGGGCGCTGATGTAGACCCACGGCGGCAGGGGCGTGCCCCGGACCCGCTTGAGCAGGCCCTCGTCGCGGTTGATGGCCACCCCGGTGACGAGCCCGGTGTAGCAGGTGGAGATCACCGCGAAGGCGAGCATGCCGGGGGCGAGGAACTGGATGTAGCGGATGCCGCCCAGCTCCTCGATGCGGCCGCCGCCGTTGAGGGAGCCGAACAGCAGCAGGAACATCACCGGGAAGGCGAGCGAGAAGAAGGCCGAGAACGGGTTGCGGAGGAACAGCTTGTTCTGGGCGCGGACCTGGCGCCAGAGCACGGCCCCCTCGGAGGGGCGGCCCCCGGGGCGGCGGTCAGGCATGGGCCGGCTCCTGTTCCTCGGCGCCGGTGAGCTGGAGGTAGACGTCCTCCAGCGACGGCCTGGTGACGGTCAGCGCGTCCAGCTCCTCCCCCCGGGCCAGCGCCCAGGACGTGAGGACGTTGAGGGCGCCGGTGGGCTCGGTGGTGCGCAGCTCGACCCGGTCCTCACGCGGCGCCGGCCGGCCCGGCAGGCCGGCCGGCAGGTCGGTCAGGGTCATGCCGGCCGGGAGGCGGAAGGAGATCACCGCCTCGCCCTCGTCGCGGCCGCCCAGCGAGTCGGGGGTGCCGGCGGCCACGATCCGCCCGGCCACGATGATGGCCACCCGGTCGGCCAGGTTCTGGGCCTCGTCCATGTAGTGGGTGGTGAGCAGGATCGTCTTGCCGAGCTCGCGGAGGTTCTCGATCAGCTCCCAGGAGCGCCGCCTGGCCGACGGGTCGAACCCGGTGGTCGGCTCGTCCAGGAAGAGCAGGTCCGGGTCGCCGACCAGCCCGAGGGCCAGGTCGAGCCGCCGCTGCTGGCCGCCCGAGAGCGTCTTGACCCGGGCGCCGGCCTTCTCGCCCAGGCCGACCAGGTCGATCACCTCGCCGGTGGCCCGCGGGCGCGGGTAGTAGCCGCCGAACAGCTCCAGCACCTCGCGCACGGTCAGCTCGCGGAAGTGGCCGGAGGACTGGAGCACGATCCCGATCCGCTCGCGCAGGTCCCGCCCGCCCCGCCGCGGGTCGAGGCCGAGCACCTCGACGTCGCCGGCGTCCCGGTCCCGGTACCCCTCGAGGATCTCGACGGTGGTCGTCTTGCCGGCCCCGTTCGGCCCCAGCAGCGCGAAGCACTCCCCCTCGGCGACCTTGAAGTCGATGCCGCGGACGGCTTCCAGCTCGCCGTAGCGCTTGCGCAGGCCGGTGACGCGGATGGCTGTGTTCATGGTCGACCCCAACTGTAGTCTCAGGAGCATGAACCAGGGACCCGAGCCCGAGGACGTGCGGGCGGCGGCGGTGGCCGCGGTGGCGGCCTTCGTCGCCGACGCCGGCGTGGACGCCGAGGAGCTGGGCGACGGGCGCTGGTTCCTGCGCCTGGCCGGCGAGCGCAAGCTCGGGATCGGCGTCCACCTGGCCGTGGGGGACCGGACCCTGCGGGTGGAGTCGTTCTTCATGCGGGCCCCCGAGGAGCAGCGCGAGCGGCTCTACCGCGACCTGCTGCTGCGCCAGGCGACCAGCTACGTCCTCCGGTTCACCCTGGACGAGGCCGGCGACCTGTTCCTGGTCGGCCAGGTCCCGCTGCGGGCGGTCACCCACGAGGAGGTCGACCGGGTGGTCGGCTCGGTCCTGGATCTCGCCGATGCCGCCTATTTGCCCGCGGTGGAGATTGGGTTCGCATCGAGCATTGCAGCCGAAAAAGCCTGGCGGGCCCGGCTGGCCGAGGGTTCCGCCCGTCCGCCGTAAATTCCATCGAAGTAATTCTACATGCCTCTAGCAGCACATACGCGTCTGACCAGCGGAAACGGTGCCTTGACGGACCCCTTGCCGCCTTCTAGATTCCGCTTCGCCCCGAGGGGCCGACGCGGTAGGACTGGGAAATCCGGATCGGAGTTCTCGCCAGAAGGGCTGACGGGCCCGGACGGCGCGTCGCGGGCGGTGGGACGCGCAACCCGCCGACTGCGGCGAGGTCCAAGCGGCCTCTGGGTCGTAGGACGGGACTTTCGCGAGTCGTTCTCGGGAAGGCCACGGGAGTTCCTCGGGGCGCCGATGACCCCCAGGGGCCCAATCGGCCGGGAGCAGGCGGGCTTGCCCGCCGGTCAACCGGACGGGGTTCCTGGGGGTCGTCACTTTTCGCGCCCGCCCGGCGGGGAACCGTAGACTCAGGTCCAGTACCCCCCGGCAGGTCGGAGGCGGCCCATGTCGATCACCCTCACGCAAGAGTCCGTCGTGACCGAGATGGCGAGGCCCGAGGGCAGCAAGGCCCTCCTGCTCGTGATGGACGGGCTCGGCGGCTACCGCACCCGCGAGCGCGGCTCCGAGCTCACCGAGGCCAGCACCCCCAACCTCGACCGGCTGGCCGGCGAAGGCTCCCTCGGCCTCCACGACCCCGTCACCCGCGGCATCACCCCCGGGTCGGGCGCCGGCCACCTCGGCCTGTTCGGCTACGACCCGCTCGCCTACGAGATCGGCCGCGGCGCCCTCTCGGCCGCCGGGATCGGCTTCGAGCTCCAGCCCGGCGACGTGGCCGCCCGGGTCAACTTCTGCACCATCAACCCCGACGGGACCATCGCCGACCGCCGCGCCGGCCGGCTGCCCACCGAGGAGGCCGCCGGCATCTGCGACCTGCTGGTGCGCGAGATCCAGCTCGACGGGGTCCAGTTCTTCCTCCAGCCCGAGCGGGAGCACCGCGGCCTGCTGGTCCTGCGCGGCCCAGGCCTCGACCGCGACGTGACCGACACCGATCCCCAGCGCGAGGGCGTGCCCCCGCTCGACCCGGTGGCCCGCTCGCCCGAGGCCAAGCGGACCGCCGAGCTCATCGGCCGGATCCTCGACCAGGCCCGGACCCTGCTCGCCGACCGGGAGCGCGGCAACTTCCTGCTCCTGCGCGGCTTCGACAGCGTCAAGGAGATGCCCAGCTTCCCCGACCGCTACCAGGTCCGGGCCCTGGCCATCGCCGCCTACCCGATGTACGTCGGCATCTCCCGGCTGCTCGGCTTCCAGACCCACCAGGTCGACGGGGCCGCCCCCGAGGAGGTCGACGCCCTGGCCGAGCTGCTGCCCGACCACGACTTCGTGTTCATGCACATCAAGAAGACCGACTCGGCCGGCGAGGACGGCGACTTCGAGCGCAAGGTCGCGGCCATCGAGGAGGTCGACGCCCTGATCCCGCGCATGCTCGACGCCGGGGTCGAGGTCCTGGCCGTCACCGGCGACCACTCCACCCCGGCCCAGATGGCCGCCCACTCCTGGCACCCGGTGCCCGTCCTGCTCTGGGGCGGCACCGCCGCCGCCGACGGCCTCCCCGCCTTCGACGAGGTCAACTGCCGCCAGGGCTCCCTCGGCCGCTTCGAGGCCAAGCACCTCCTGCCCCAGCTGCTGGCCGCCGCCGGCCGCCTCACCAAGTACGGCGCCTAGGACAACGAGGAGGACCCAGCCCAGTGAAGGGTGTGATCCTGGCCGGCGGGACCGGCTCCCGGCTGCATCCCCTGACCCGCATCACCAACAAGCACCTGCTGCCCATCTACGACCGGCCGATGGTCACCTACGCCATCGAGACGCTGGTCTCGGCCGGCATCACCGAGCTGATGGTGGTCACCGGGGGCACCCACGCCGGCGAGTTCCTGCGGCTGCTCGGCAACGGCCACGAGTACGGCATCGACCGGCTGCTGTATGCCTACCAGGAACGGCCCGGCGGCATCGCCGAGGCCCTCGGCCTGACCGAGCGCTTCGTCGACGGGGACCGGGTCGTGGTCATGCTGGCCGACAACGTGGTCGAGCGCAGCCTGCGGCCGGCCGTGACCAACTTCGCCGCCCAGGAATCCGGCGCCCGCATCGTCCTGGCCCGCATCGACGACCCGGCCCACCTGCGCCACCTCGGCGTCCCCGAGCTGGACGGCGACGGCCGGGTCGTCCGCATCCTCGAGAAGCCCGACGACCCGCCAAGCAACTACGTCGTCACCGGCATCTACTTCTACGACGAGCACGTCTTCGAGGTGATCCCGACCCTGCAGCCGTCCGGCCGGGGCGAGCTGGAGATCACCGACGTCAACAACTGGTACGTCGAGCGGCGGCGCATGGAGTACGACGTCCTCGACGGCTTCTGGGGCGACGCCGGCGAGTCGATCGACGCCTACTACGAGGTCAACGACTTCGTCCGCGTCCACGGGGCCAACAAGGACTGAAACGTCCGTAATGTGCGTCGCCCGGCCCGGGTGCGATAGAACCTTGCGCGCTTCTGCCCGAACCCCGCCCCGAGGAGCGTGCCGCCCGTGGCCCTGAACGGCCCACCCCTGATCACCGGGATCGTCGCCACCGACAAGTGGCTGACGCGGTTCCGGACCATCCTGGTCGCCGTCCTCGGCGCGACCGTCCTCGGCATCGCCAGTCTCGCCTTCTACACCAGCTTCGAGGCCATCCGGGCCTACGCCGTCCGCTCCAACGGCATCGCCCCCGAGCACGGCTGGGCCGTGCCCCTGATGGTCGACTCCTTCATCGTGGTCGCCCTCGGCGCCGACCTCTGGTTCACCACCACCAAGGCGCGCCGCGCCTGGTGGGAGGTGTGGTGGCCCAAGCTGCTGCTGGCCGCGGCGGCCGGGGTCAGCTTCGTGCTCAACGTCGCCCACGCCGAGCACAACTGGGCCGCCCGGGGGGTCGCCCTCATCCCGCCGGCCGCCCTGGTGCTCGGGGTCGAGCTGCTCATGATGGTCCTGCGGCGGGCCACCACCCTGCGCGCCACCCGGCTCCAGGTCGAGGCCGAGGCGGCCCAGGAGACGGCCATGGCCGCGCCCCTGGCCCGCATCCAGATCGAGGCCATGCGCCGGCCCCGCCGGCCCGACACCGCGCTCGGGACCGCCACCCCGGCCCCGCCGGCGCGGCCCGCCCCGGCCGAGCCGAAGGCGGGGGCGCTGCCCCGGCCGGCGGGCCGGGCCCCCGCCGACACCTTCCGCCAGGCCGTGGCCGCGGCCAAGGGCGAAGACGACCCGCGACCCCGGCGCCGCCAGGCTCCGTACATGGTCGCCTCCGCCATCCTCGACGAGCGGGCCGACGCCGACACCCTCACCCCCGCCCAGCTGGTCGAGGCCATGGCCGAGCGGGGCGTGCCCATCAGCCAGTCGACCGCCCAGGCACTCCTGCGCGAGCTCCGCTCGCCCCTCTCCACCCGCATGGCCAGCCGCCGTCCCACCCGTGAGCCCCGGCCGACCGGCACGGGCAACGGCGGCCGGCAGGCGGTCCGCCCCAAGTAGGGCCGGCCGGGCCAGGGCCGAACGGACGATTTCCGCACGCTCCGGGTCGTGCTTGAATTGTCCTGTCGGCCGCCATCGGTCAAGCTGGGCACGGACCATGGCGAACAGGGCGAGATGGTCATGGGGAGGATGTGCCCGTGGTCTATCTCGTGCGCCACGCCCACGCGGGAACCAAAGCCAAGTGGGAGGGGCCCGACCTGGCCCGCCCCCTGTCGGCGCAGGGCCGCAAGGAGGCGCTCGGGCTGATCGAGCGGCTCCGCTCCTTCCCGCTGGGCCGCGTGCTCTCCAGCCCGGCCGAGCGCTGCCTCCAGACCGTCCAGCCGCTGGCCGCCCGGCTGAGCCGCCCGGTGGAGCCGCACGAGGTCCTCGGGGTCGACGGGTCCGGTGCCGGCGTGGTCGAGCTGCTGGAAGACCCGGCGCTGGACGAGGCCGTCCTCTGCACCCACGGCGAGATCATCGGCGAGGTCTTCGACGAGCTCCACAAGGCCGGCCTCAAGCTCTCCGATCCCGGGCGGCCGAAGGGCTCCACATGGGTACTCCGGCGCGACGGTGGGCATGCATGGAAGGGGATCTACCTGGCGCCGCTGGCGATCGAGCCGGAGGCCCAGGACTCGCTCCCACGGTGAGGCCCGCAGGCAAGGCGCGAGCAAGGAGGACGGCCGATGAAGGAGCGTGAGGCGAAGCTGGCCGTCCCGCCCGGCTTCGACCTGCCGGAGCTGGGCGGGCTGGACGACGGCTTCCTGGCC
The DNA here is from genome assembly GCA_036280995.1 of Actinomycetota bacterium. Taxonomy (NCBI): domain Bacteria; kingdom Bacillati; phylum Actinomycetota; species Actinomycetota bacterium. Next base: position 12,668 of record DASUPQ010000480.1, read on the forward strand.
GAGCCGCAGCCCACCAGACGGCTCCGGACCACCTACTACGACACCGCCGACCTGCGGCTGGCCCGCTGGGACGCCAGCCTCCGCTACCGGCCCGGGGAGGGCTGGACGGTCAAGCTACCCGAAGGCCAGCACGGGGTCCTGCTGGTCCGGGCCGAGCACGTCTTCTCCGGCGACGGGCGCCGGCCCCCGGCCGAGGCCCTCGCCCTGGTCCGGCCGTTCGTCCGCACCGCCGGCCTGTCGCCGTCGGTGCGGATGCGCACCCTGCGCCGCCCGGTGGAGCTGCGCGAGCCCGGCGGGTCGCGGCTGGGCGAGCTGGTCGACGACGAGGTCCAGGTGCTGGAGGGCAGCCGCGTCCTCAGCCGCTTCCGCGAGCTCGAGGTCGAGCTGGAGGAGGACGCCGACGTCGACCTGCTCGAGCAGGTGGTGGACGAGCTGCTCGACGCCGGCGCCCAGGCGGCCGACCCGACCCCCAAGTACCTGCGGGCCCTGGCCGGCCGCGAGCGGGTCCTGGGGCCCGAGGTCGTCCAGCCGGAGGTGGACGACGGCTCCAGCGTCGAGGAGCTGCTCCGCCACGACCTGGCCACCTCCACCCTGCGGCTGTTCCGGCACGAGGCCGGGGTCCGCATCGGCGAGGACCCCGAGGCCGTGCACCAGGCCCGGGTCGCCACCCGCCGCATCCGCTCCACCCTGCGGACCTTCTCCAAGCTGCTCGACGAGGAGTGGACCGACCGGCTCCGCGACGACCTCAAGTGGCTGGCCGACCTGCTCGGTCAGGTCCGCGACACCGACGTCATGCTGGAGCGGTTCGAGGACCACCTGGCCGAGCTCCCGGCGGAGGACGCCAAGGCCGGACGGCGGCTCCTGGCCAAGCTGTCCGACCAGCGCGACCAGGCCCGCCGGCGGCTGCTCGGCGCCATGGCCCAGGAGAAGTACGCCGTGCTGCTCGACGACCTGGTCGCCGCCGCGGCCGCGCCCGCGCTGCTC
>DASUPQ010000481.1 GCA_036280995.1 Actinomycetota bacterium
CGAGGCCGGGCGGCGCCTGGTCGACCGGGGCCTGGTGGCCAGGCCCGACGATGCGGTGTTCCTCGCCGACGCCGAGCTCCGGGCGGCGCTGCTGAGCGGGTCGGGCGACCTGCGGGCCCAGGTGGCCCAGCGGCGGGCCGAGCGGGCCTGGGTGGCCGCCCATCCCGGCCCGCGCTCCTATGGCCCTCCGTCGGTGCCGCCCAGCGACCTGCGCGGGCTGCCCGCCGGCCTCCGGCAGCTGTCGGCTGCGATGCTGATGTTGTGGAACCTTGGCCTGCGGACCACGCCCACCCGGCCGGAGGGGGACGGGTCGGTCATCACGGGGCTGGCCGGCTCGCCGGGGCGGCACACCGGGACGGTGCGGGTGATCCGCGAGGAGTCGCAGTTCGGGCGCCTCGGCCCCGGTGAGGTGCTGGTCTGCCCGACCACCAGCCCGGCCTGGTCGGTGCTGTTCACCCAGGCGGGCGCGCTGGTCACCGACGGCGGCGGGCTGCTCGCCCATGCCGCGGTGATCGCCCGCGAGTACGGCATCCCCGCCGTGCTGGCCACCGGCGACGCCACCCGCCGCCTGCGCGACGGCGACGCCGTGACCGTCGACGGCACCGCCGGGGAGGTGCACCTGGCAGCAGACGGGCCACGCCAAGGGAGAGGAGGAGCCAGTGCGGCGGGGCTAAATGGTCTTGTGGTCGGGTGACCTTCGGCCCTTCGTGTACGGGTCAGAGCGCTGAGGTGACTGTTGAACAGTGCCCTCGGCCCGCTGGAGAGGGGGTGCCAACGATGACCCAGGTGCAGGCGATTATGGCGCCTTGGTCCCCGGTCGGCGACTTCATGCTGATGTGGTTGCAGATGTTGCCGGTGACCGTGCTGGTGGCCTGGCTGACCGGTCGGCTGCTGGGGGTCAGGCGGCGGTCGTTGCTGATGGCCTTTGCGGCTGGGTCTGCCGGCTCGCTGGTGGGGTGCACGCTGGCGGCGCCCGGCGCGGTCGGCACCATGCTGCTGTTGGCGAGCGTGTTCGCCATGGCGGCCACGGTCGGCCTGCAGCTGCTGGCCAGGCCAACGCCAGCCGCCACCATCCGGGTGGTCCCGGGCGGGGTGCCTCATCCGCTGCGCTGGCTGCGCCACCACCTCCAGCGGCTGGGTCGCTACCTCCAGATCACCCGGCTGGCCGTCCACCACGGCCTGGGTCCTTACCTGGGCCTGGGCCGCGCCCGCCAACCCGACGGGGCGGCGGTCGCCCCCGAGCGGCGCGCCCGGCTGGCGTTGGAGCAGGCCGGCGGGATGTTCGTCAAGCTCGGCCAGATGCTGTCCACCCGCCCCGACGTGGTCCCTCCAGCGCTCGCCCACGAGTTGGCCGGGCTGCAGGAGCAGATGGCCCCCGCCGACCCGGCCGCCGTCGGGGCGTTGCTGGAGCAGGAGCTGGGCGCACCGGTGGATGCGGTCTTTGCCGCCTTTGACTGGGCGCCGGTGGCCGCCGCCTCGATCGCCCAGGCCCATGCCGGCCGGCTGGCCACCGGTGAGCGGGTGATCGTCAAGGTGCAGCGGCCCGGCATCGCCCAGCTGGTCGAGCAAGACCTGGCCATCGTGCTGCACCTGGCTCGCCGCATCCAGACCCGCACCGCCTGGGGCGCCGCCTACGGCGTGGCCGACCTGGCCGCCGAGTTCGCCGACAACCTCCGCCAAGAACTCGACTTTGGGGCCGAGGCGCGCAACATCACCGAGGTCGCGGCCGGCCTGGCCGACACCCCCGAAATCCACCTGCCCACGGTGCACGCCCAGCTGTCCACCTCCCGGGTACTGGTCCTGGAGCAGCTGGAGGGAACCAGCGTCGGCCAGGCTGAACGGCTGGACGGGCTCGGGGTCGACCGCGAGAAACTCGCTGATGTGTTGTTGCGCTCGGTCCTGCGGCAGATGCTCAACGGCGAGCGTTTCCACGGCGACCCCCATCCCGGCAACGTGATGGTGCTGGCCGACGGGCGGCTGGGGCTGCTGGACTTGGGCTCGACCGGGCGGCTGGACGCCCTGGAGCGCGCCTCGATCACCGACCTGCTTTCCGCCCTCAAGCAACGCGACCCGGCCCTGCTGCGGGAGGCGGTGCTGGAGGTCGCCACCCTGCGCCAGCGGCTGGACGAGCGGCAGCTGGAGCGGGCGCTGGCCCGCTTCATGGCCAGGCAGCTGGGCGGCGAGATCACGCCGAGCGCGGCGATGCTGCAGGAGCTGCTAGCCATCTTCCTGGCCTTCGGCATCGCCATGAGCCCCACCACCAGTCTGCTGTTTCGCACCCTGGCGACCCTGGAAGGCACCCTCAGCCTGCTGTGCCCGGGCTATCCCCTCGTGCAGGCGGCCGAGGACTTCGCCACCGAACTGGTGCAGGAGCGGCTGGCCCCAGCGACCTGGCAGGAGACGGCCAAGCAGGAGCTGGTGACGGTGCTGCCCATCCTGCGCCGGGCCCCACGGCACCTGGAACGGGTGGCGACCCTGCTCGAGCGGGGCGAGCTGGGCGCCCACATCAGCCTGTTTGCCGACGACCGCGACGTCGCCGTGGTCAGCCGGCTGGTCAACCGGGTGGTGCTGGGCCTGCTGGGTGGACTGGTGGCGCTGGTGTCGGTGGGGCTGCTGGCGGTGCCCGGCGGCCCCCAGCTGACCCGGGCCACCTCGCTGCTGGACCTATTTGGCTACATGGGGTTGTTCCTGGCCACCGTGCTCATCCTGCGGGTCGTCCTGGCAGCCCTGCGAGAAGGGGCAGGGTGAGGCCTGGCATGGGACACACAGCCTTCGCTTGCTGAGGGTGCTCCGCGACCCGAACTTGCCGTGGGGTGGCCTCAATGACCCGTAGGCAGGAGCACTCAAAGCCGAGAGTACGTCCGCTGCCAACCGACAAGCGCATGCAGGCAAAGACAAGGGGTAGGCGTGATGGCCCCAACAGCGGCTGAGCTCCCGATCTTTCGCACCGAAGAGATCCGCGCCAAGCTCATGGCGATCTGCGGCGAGGGGCTGCGGCACTGGCCGGTGCCATTCGAGACGTTCTTCGTCAACACGCGCTACGGACGGACCCACGTCATCGCCAGCGGCGATCCGGCCGCACCGCCGCTGGTGATGACCCACCCGGCCGCGGTCGGCGGCTTCGTGTGGTCCTCGATCATCGCTCCACTCAGCGAGCACCGCCGGGTCTGTGCGCTGGATACGATCGGTGACTTCGGCCGCAGCGGGCTGGTCGACCCCGACACCACCATCGGCTATTGCTCCGGACCCAACCGGCTCGGGTTCGGGCTCATCGACCAGCGCGAGCTGGCCCTGCGGGACACTCTGGACCGCGACGTGCTGGGCGAGCGGCCGCAGTGCCCCACCCAGCGGCGGCCGCCACCAGAGGCGCCGGCCGGCGACCGCCAACCAGCCA
>DASUPQ010000482.1 GCA_036280995.1 Actinomycetota bacterium
CCTGGTCGTTCTGGACGGCCTTAAGTCGGTCGGCGCCCGGCAGGGAGTCGAGTTCCTGCTTGGCTTGTTCGGCCGAGCCCTCGCTGAACAGCAAGACGATGACGTCTGGGTCCTTGGCCAGCAGCTGCTCGCTAGACCTTGACCAAGCGTGTCGGGTGTGTCGGATCGGTGCTTGAAAGGCCAAAGACCTTACTCTGCTTGGGTTTGCGCTCCAACGCAGCCCGAGCAGGGAAGGCCTTTGTGGTGAACAAGATAGCGCATGATCAGAGCCGGCGGAACGCGGCACGGCGGCGCCGGCGGGTGAAGGCGCGGCACGACCGGGCGGGGCATTGGGGGGCGAGACCGGTGCCGATGCTGACCACCGGCAAGGTCGGCTATGAGGTCGGCGGCAACGTGGAGGCGACCTGTTTCGGCGGGATCGCGGCGGTGCACCGGCTGGTGACCAGGCTCGGGCTGGCGGAGCGGATCGATGAGCGGCTGGACTTGTTGAAGGTCCACCTGCCCTACCACGAGTCCGACCATGTGCTGAACCTGGCCTACAACGTGCTGTGCGGCGGCACCCGGCTGGAAGACATCGAACGGCTCCGCCACGACACCGCCTACATGAACGCCCTGGGCGCGGATCTGATCCCGGACCCGACCACCGCCGGGGACTTCTGCCGCCGGTTCGCCGACGCCGACGTGGCCGAGTTGATGGAGGCGATCAACACGGTCCGGCCGGCGCTGTGGACCGGGCGGGGCAAAGACCTGCTCGGCCCGGTCGCCTATATCGACGTCGACGGCACGATCGTGGGCACCGCCGGGCACCGCAAGCAGGGCATGGACATGTCCTACAAGGGCATCTGGGGGTATGCGCCGCTGATCGTGTCGCTGGCCAACACCAAGGAGGTGCTGTATCTGGTCAACCGGCCCGGCAACGCCCCCTCCCATCAAGACGCGGCCGGCTGGGTCGACAAGGCGATCGAGTTGGTCGTCCCGCACGCGCCGAGGGTCTGCCTGCGCGGGGACACCGACTTCTCCTTGACCGCGAACTTCGACCGGTGGGCCGAACGGGTCGACTTCGTGTTCGGGATGGACAACAACGCCGCCCTCCGCGGCCGCGCCGAGGCGCTGGCCGAAGACTCCTGGCACCGGCTGGAACGCCCCCTCGACGCCCCGGGACAGCAGCAGGAGAAGCAGCAGGCCGAGGTCGTGACCCGGGCCCGCCGAGACGACGTCAAGCAGCGGATCGTCACCGAACGCGGCTACCTGGACCTGCGGCTGGACCACGAGGACGTCGCCGAGTTCGACTACCGGCCCGGCAAATGCGGCCGGCCCTACCGGGTGGTCGCGGTCCGCAAGAACATCAGCCGGGCCCGCGGCGAGCAGGTCCTGGTCGAGGAGATCCGCTACTTCTTCTACATCACCACCCGCACCGACCTGACCGCCGACCAGGTGGTGGCCTGCGCCAACGCCCGCTGCGACCAGGAGAACATCATCGGCCAGCTCAAATCGGGGGTGAACGCCCTGCGGGTGCCGCTGTATGACCTGACCAGCAACTGGGCCTACATGGTCATCGCCGCGCTGGCCTGGAACATCAAGTCCTGGTTCGCGATGATGATGCACCGCAAGGCCGACCGGCGCGCCTACATCGCCATGGAGTACCACCGCTTCCTGACCGGCATCATCTTGATCCCGGCCATGGTCATCCGCCGGGCCCGGGCGATCACCGTCCGGCTGATCGGCTACACCCCCAGTCTGGACCGGCTGTTCAGCGTCTGGCGCACCATCGAACGCACCCGCTTCGGCTGACCGCCCCGATCGACCGCCGACCGCCGCGGCAGCGCGGCGGCGATCACCCCTGCCCAGGACCCGAAAACCGGCGTCCAGACCCCGAAAACCCCCGCCCAACCACGGCCCAGACGCCCCCGGACCAGCCTCCGAGCCCCTCAGACCGCCCAGTCGACCCCGCCCGGCCCAACGACCAAGATCAACTTCACTCCAGCCGCCAAACCACGGCCGACTCGCTTATTTGAGGTCTAGAGGGCTAGATCCGGCGAAGCCGGAATTTGGAGTCATGTTTTGTCAGTCAGGCGGCGATTCCGTTCTGTTCGGCGACGGCGTCGAGGGCGCGTTGGTAGGCCGTGGCCG
>DASUPQ010000483.1 GCA_036280995.1 Actinomycetota bacterium
CCCCACCAGATCGGCGCGGTAGCGGGCCACGTCCCGCAGCCGACGGATCGCCGGTGGCGGGACGAAGCTGGGCCGCAGCATCTGCCGCTCGGCGACCTTGGCAAGCCACACCGCGTCCAGCCGGTCGGTCTTGGGCCGGCCCGGCAGGTGCTTGACGTCTTTGGCGTTGACCAGCCAGACCTCAAACCCCTGGGCCTCTAGCAGGTAGAACGGGGCCTTCCAATAGTCGCTGGTTGCCTCCATGACCACCCGGGTCACGCCCAGCTCACCCAGCCGATCAGCCAGCACCAACAGCGACCGGGTCATCGTGGTGTAGGTCCGCACCTCCTGCAGGCGCCTGCCCCGCTTGCCCTCACCAGGCACCCGGAGCAGCAGACCAGCTCCGCCTTGCCGATATCCAACGCCGCGACCCGCTCGATGAGCTCCTCGGTGTCTTGGGTCTCTTCCAGCACCCGGCCTCCTCCTCGCCGACCCGACAACAGCACGGTTGCCCGCAGGAGCCACAAGGGACAGGCGAATCTGATCCGCGTGCTCAAGGCGACAGTGACGGGCCCACGGCGCGGCTCCCAGCGCCCGGCTGTTTACCGACCTCAACGATCACAGGCTTGCGGCGTCAGCGGGCAACCAGCCCGATCTTCACCCAAGGCGGGCGTCCCAGCAGGGAACACGGGGGCTGTTTAGGAGATACTCGCCCATCTTCTGGGCTGTTTAGGAGATACTCGCCCATCTTCTGGGCTCTACGTTCCAGTAGGGTCTGGGCAGCTCAAGTTGGGAAGGCATTCCGTTGAGTGGGGTCTGGTTGGCTGCAGTAGGCCCTGGTGGAATGACTGTGAGAATGCCCATGGTTCGGTGATGATCCGGACCGTGATCGGTGGCGGTGGGCGTGACCCTTGGAATGACTGACCCTGGTGGTGTCATGCGCGGACTTGTCCGCCCGCCGCTGCCGGAGCGGCCCGGAACCGGCGCTGCTGGCCTGATGTAGGAGCCTGACCACCCGAGGCAAGCGGGTGTGTCCCATCACAGTCCTGCCGTGCGTCCGGTCCGGACCGACCCGTCCACGTCGTCTCCGGGCAAGGAGTCAACGCAATGCACATGCTGGCAGACCTCGTCGAGCTCGTCATCGGGGTCGACACCCACAAGCACACCCACACCGCGGCGGTCGTGGCCGCCACCACTGGCGCGCTGCTCCAGCAGCTGACCGTGCCGGCCACCCCGGCCGGCTACCAGCAGCTGCTGGAGCTCGCCGACCGACACGACGGTCGACGGGTGTGGGCGATCGAGAGCACCGGTGGCTACGGCGCCGGGCTGACCCGGTTCCTGCATACCCAGGCCGAACAAGTGGTGGAGCTGGACCGGCCCAAGCGGGCTGCCCGCCGCCACGGCGCCAAGTCCGACTCCCTGGATGCGACCAGGGCGGCCCGCGAGGCCCTGAGCCGCGACCAGCTCGCCCAGCCCCGCGCCGCCGGCCACCGGGCGGCGTTGTCGGTGCGGCTGGCCGCCCGCCGCTCCGCGGTCCAGGCCAGCACCGACGCCCAACGCCAGCTGCACGCCCTGGTGGTCGCCGCCCCCGACGCCCTCCGCAGCCGGCTGCGGGATCTCACCACGCCTCGCCTGGTCAGCACCTGCGGGCGGCTGCGTCAGCGGGTCAACGGGGATCCTGAGACCGCCGCCACCGCAGCCAGCCTGCGCGCCCTGGCCCGCCGCATCCAAGTCCTGAACGCCGAGATCGCCGACCACACCCGCGCCATCACCACCCTCGTGCGAGCCTGGCGACCCGACCTGCTCAGCAGGACTGGGGTGGGCCCGATCGTGGCTGCGATCGTGCTGTGTGCCTGGTCCCATCCCGGCCGCTGCCCAAGCGACGCCGCCTTCGCCATGCTGGGCGGGGCCGCGCCGATCCCCGCGTCCTCCGGCCAGACGGTCCGGGTGCGGCTGAATCGTTCCGGCGACCGCCAGCTCAACCAGGCCCTGCACGTGGTCGTCCTGACCAGGCTGCGCTACGACCCAGCCACCCGCGCCTATGCCCAGCGGCGACGGGCTGAGGGCAAGACCAACCGCGAAATCAGACGCTGCCTGGTCCGCTACGTCGCCCGCCAGCTCTACCGACTCCTAGAGGCCAACCCGCGCTTTGATCCTACATAGGAGCGTCCCCGCAGCTGGCTCAACTCATGCTGGAGATCGTCAAGCTCGGCATGACGGCGACCGTGCTCGTCGTCATCGCC
>DASUPQ010000484.1 GCA_036280995.1 Actinomycetota bacterium
CCACGTCGGCCGGCCCATCTCGGTGCTGGTCGAGTCGGCCGGCGACGGCCTGGCCGAGGGGACCAGCGACAACTACATCAAGGTCCGCTTCCCGGGTGGTCCCGAGCTGGTCGACCGGGTCGTGACCGTGCGAGGCTTGCGAGCCGACACCGAGGGCATGGAGGGAACAACCCTTGAGGCTTGCCGGAGCTGATACAGAGGGCATGGAGGCCGAAGTCGCGTGACCGATCAAGACTGTCTCTTCTGCAAGATCGTGGCGAAGGACATTCCGGCGCAGGTCGTGCTGGACCGCGAGGACGTGCTCGCGTTCCGTGACGTCAACCCCCAGGCGCCGACCCACGTCCTGGTCATCCCCAAGGAGCACCTGACCAGCCTGGAGGCGGTCGGGGACGGGCACGGGCAGCTGCTGACGAGCCTGGTCGCGGCCGCCAACGAGGTCGCCCGGGAGGACGGGGTGGGCGGCGCCTGGCGGCTGGTCACCAACGTCGGCCGGGGCGCCGGCCAGTCCGTCGACCACCTCCACCTGCACGTGCTGGGCGGCCGCGGCTTCACCTGGCCCCCCGGGTAGCGGCGTGGCCATCGTCCCCTACGGCGCCTGGCCGTCGCCGATCAGCGCCGAGCTGGTCGCCGCCGGCGGGGTGTCGCTGGACGAGGTCCGGGTCGCCGGCCCGGCCGTGTGCTGGGTCGAGGGCCGCCCCCTGGAGGGCGGCCGCCAGGTCGTCCGCCGCGCCGTTCCCGGCCTCCCGGTCGAGGACCTGGTCCCCGAGGGGTTCAACGCCCGCACCCGGGTGCACGAGTACGGCGGCGGCAGCTACGCCCTGGCCGGCGAGACCCTGTTCTTCAGCAACTTCCGCGACCAGCGCCTGTACCGCCTCGACCCGGGCGGCGACAGGCCCCGGCCGGTCACCCCCGAGCCGCCCACCCCGGCCGCCCACCGCTACGCCGACGCCTGCCCCACCCCCGACGGCCGCCGGCTGGTCTGCGTGCGCGAGCGCCACCAGGACGGCCAGGTGGACAACGAGCTGGTCGTCCTGCCCGCCGACGGCGGCGGCGGGCCGCTGGTGCTGGCCGCGGGGCGGGACTTCTATGCCAGCCCCCGCGTCAGCCCGGACGGCCGCCGGCTGGCCTGGCTGGAGTGGGACCACCCGAACATGCCCTGGGACGGGACCGAGCTGCGGCTGGCCGCCCTCGACGGCGACGCCCTGGCCGGCGACCCCGTCACCGTCGCCGGCGGGCCCGACGAGGCGGTGTTCCAACCGGAGTGGAGCCCCGACGGGGTGCTGCACCTGGTCAGCGACCGCACCGGCTGGTGGAACCTGTACCGGGTCGGCTCACAGGGGTCTGGGGCGCTGGAGGCGCTCTTCCCGGCCGAGGAGGAGTTCGGCCACCCCCAGTGGGTCTTCGGCATGGCCACCTACGCGTTCCTGCCCGGTGGCCGGATCGCCTGCATCCACGGCCGCGGCCCTCTGCAGCGCCTCGGCATCCTGGAGGCGGACGGCACCCTGGCCGACCTCGACCTGCCCTTCACCTCGTTCCACCCGCCGCAGGTCCGGGCGGCCGGCGAGCGGGTCGCCTGCATCGCCGGCAGCCCGGCCGACGCCCGGGCCGTGGTCCTGATCGACCCCGCCGGCGGCGGGGTCGAGGTGCTGCGGTCCAGCGAGGACCGGGAGCTCGACCTCGGCTACCTGACCGTCCCCGAGCCGATCGAGTTCCCCACCGAGGGCGGCGGCACCGCCCACGCTCTCTACTACCCGCCGGCCAACCGCGACGCCCAGGGGCCGGCGGGGGAGCGGCCGCCGCTGGTCGTGGCCAGCCACGGCGGCCCCACCTCCGGGGTCACCAGCGACCTGCACGTCAGCTACCAGTACTTCACCAGCCGCGGCATCGCCGTGGTCGACGTCGACTACGGCGGCTCCACCGGCTACGGGCGCGCCTACCGGCAGCGCCTGGACGGCCGGTGGGGGATCGTCGACGTCGACGACTGCGTCGCCGCCGCCCGCCACCTGGCCGGACGGGGCGACGTCGACCCGGCCCGCCTGGCCATCCGCGGCGGCAGCGCCGGCGGCTACACCACCCTGTGCGCCCTCACCTTCCGCGACGACTTCACCGCCGGGGCCAGCTACTACGGGGTGGCCGACGTGGCCGCGCTGGCCCGCGACACCCACAAGTTCGAGTCGCGCTACCTCGACCGCCTGATCGGCCCCTGGCCGGAGGCCGAGGCCCTGTACCGGGAGCGGTCGCCGATCCACTTCACCGACCGCCTGTCCTGCCCGGTGATCCTCCTCCAGGGCCTGGAGGACGAGGTCGTGCCCCCCACCCAGGCCGAGATGATGGCCGCCGCCCTCGACGCCAAGGGCATCCCGTACGCCTACCTGCCCTTCCCCGGCGAGCAGCACGGCTTCCGCCAGGCCGCCCACATCCGCCGCGCGCTTGAGGCAGAGCTGTACTTCTACAGCC